>JAUVBC010000263.1 GCA_030591405.1 Candidatus Zixiibacteriota bacterium | reverse complement strand
TATAATGTCAATAGGACAAGGCGTTTACGCCGTTTATCCGCGGTGTTTGCCCTGTCTTAACTCTGAAAAGTACTTCTTAGTTGCGGCCGCCACAACGCCCGATAATACTACCAGCGACACCAGATTCGGGAGAGCCATCAGGCCGTTGCATATATCGGCAATACCCCAGACAATATCGAGACTCATCGCTGCACCAAGCGGCATAACCATAAGATAAATCCATTTATACGGCATAACAGCTTTACGGCCAAGAATATACTCAACCCCTTTTTCGCCATAGTAAGACCAACTGATAATGGTTGAATAAGCAAACAAAATCAGACCGATTGAAACCATATTCTGACCCCAATCCGGCAGTATCGTTTCAAACGCCTGAGCTGTCAATGGTGTCCCGTCAAGTCCGCTGTTCCATTGCCCCGAAACCAGAATAACCAGCCCGGTGAGAGTGCAAATCATTAATGTATCAATAAACGGACCGATCATCGCAACCAAACCCTCACGGACCGGTTCATCAACTTTAGCCGCCGCGTGAGCCATCGGCGCCGAGCCAAGTCCCGACTCATTGGAGAAAACGCCACGCGAAACACCTTTCTGGATAGTGAGCCAAACGGTTGTCCCGGCAAAACCGCCGGTTGCAGAATGAGGATTAAAAGCATGTTCAAATATCAGAGCAAAAGCAGGCAAAATATATTCATAAGAGAGAGCCAGGACAATCAAGGCAGTAGTAACATAGACGACACTCATAAACGGTACCAATTTGCTGGCGACTTTGCCGATTCGTTTGATACCGCCAACAATCACCAGACCGACCGCAAAAGCTATTATAATCCCGATTATCCACCGCCAGGTCATCCCTACCGCGGTTCCCTTAACGGCAAACAAACTAACCAGACCATCTGCTACCGAGTTGGCCTGAACCATATTGCCGATAAACAACGAGGCCATCGCGGTGCATCCGGCAAACATATAGGCCAAAAAGCGAAATCGTTTATGCATGCCCATCTCTATAAAATACATCGGACCACCCCGAACATTACCGTCAGGATCGATCTTGCGATAAATAATGGCCAGTGTGCAGGAGGTAAACTTGATCGCCATTCCAAAAACAGCGGTGACCCACATCCAGAACAATGCCCCCGGTCCGCCAACGGCAATCGCCGTCGCCACTCCAGTGATGTTTCCAGTTCCAATTGTTGCCGACAAAGCCGCTGAAAGCGCCTGGAAATGAGAGATCTCTCCCTTATGTTCCGGTTTATCATACTTCCCGGAAATAAGCCCAAAACCATGTTTAAAACCGCGAAATTGAACCAGATAATTACGAATTGTCAGGAATATGCCGGTTCCCACCAGCAGAATTAGAAGCGGAAGCCCCCAAACGACACTTTTGATCGTATCAATAATATTTAGAAGTTGCTCCATTATAAAATAAATAATATAATATGAAAAACAGTGCAATAAAAAAATAGAGACAAATTATGACACAGGATAATATAAGAGAATATTTCGAAACCGTAATCGAGAAGAATAAGAATGCCTCACCCGAGGCTATCAATATTCTTCAGAAATTAATCGAACATACGATTGATTTTCGCGACGAACTAAAAGAAAAGGCTGACGTGATTTTAACGGTTGAAGACACCAGGCAGGCAATCGATATCTATCTCGAAGCGGTTCGGACGGAGCGCCTAAAAGGTGACCTCGATCCTAAAATCGACAGTCTGGTCAGATACTGGCTGATTAAAGTAAATGGCGCCACTTTTTAGCAATTGACATGGCCAAAAAAGTATCTGTATATTTTGCAAAAATAAGAGGTTTTTCATTTTTATTAATTTATATAATAATCATGTTTACTATTTTTTCCTGTGCCGGCCAATCTGAATCAGATTTCAATGACGATAAAAAATATGAATCGCTTCGTCAGCAAATGGTGGAAACTCAGATTATCAGAAGAAATATTACCGACCCAAATGTTCTAAAAGCTATGCGAACCATCCCGAGGCATCTTTTTGTTTCAAAAAGATATCAAGCCGAGGCTTATGATGATCACCCGCTTCCAATCGCAGGCGGTCAGACAATTTCACAACCTTATATTGTGGCAATAATGACCGAACTGATTCAGATCGATTCATCATCCAAAATTCTCGAAATCGGAACCGGCTCCGGTTATCAGGCGGCTGTTTTGGGTGAGATCAGTGATTCTGTTTATTCTATCGAAATAATTCCGGGACTGGCCGAGAGAGCCGAACAACTGCTCGATTCGTTGGGATTTAAATCTGTCCATGTCAGAGCCGGAGATGGTTATAAAGGATGGCCGGAAGTCGGACCATTTGACGCAATTATAGTGACCGCAGCGGCACCGGAGATTCCTCAGCCACTGGTTGACCAACTTAAAATCGGCGGAAGAATGGTAATACCGGTCGGCGATAATTTACAGGATTTGATATTGATTACAAAAAATGAAACAGGTATTGTAAAAAAATCTATTATCCCGGTGAGATTTGTACCAATGACTGGCGAAATACTTGAGTAAAACCGAATAAAGATATGAACAAAATAATATAGACCGAAAGGGGTTTTAAAAATGCCGTTAGTATCATTGATTGATATGTACAAACCGGCCAATGAGCAGGCCTACGCAATTGGTGCTTTCAATGTCAACAACATGGAATTTGTCCAATCAGCTCTGGAAGCAGCCGAAGAAAAAAAATCGCCGATTATTCTGTCGGCATCAACTTCGGCGCTCGAATATGGCAGTTTTTTCTATCTGATTGATTTGGTTAAAACCGGGGCAGAAAAAGTTTCTGTACCTGTCGCATTAAACCTTGATCACGGTGCATCAATTGAGGATGCCGAAAAATGTATCAATGCCGGTTTCACGGCCGTCATGATCGATGCCTCACACGAGGATTTTGAGGAAAATATCCGTATGACCGCCGAGGTCGTCAAAATGGCCAAACCGAAAAATATCTGTGTCGAGGCGGAACTGGGACGATTGGGTGGAATCGAGGATGATGTCAACGTCGATGACAAAGATGCCTTCCTGACCGATCCGGCTCAGGCCGAAGATTTTGTCAAACGTTCCGGATGTCATGCTCTGGCGGTGGCGGTTGGAACCAGTCATGGTGCATACAAATTTAAAAGCGAGGCCAAACTGGCGATGTCCCGTATCGCCGATATTAAAATGAGAACCGGAATTCCTCTGGTGCTGCATGGTGCCAGCGGTGTTGATCCTGAAGTAGTGGCCAAAGCGATCAAGTATGGTGCAGAATTACCGGGCGCCAAAGGTGTTCCCGATGAGGCGTATCGTGAGGCAATCAGTTTGGGAATCAATAAAATTAATATTGATACCGATCTGCGGCTTGCATGGGTCGCCTCGGTGCGTGAGACACTTGCCAACAGTCCCAAAGTGTTTGATCCTCGCAAGATTCTCGGACCGGCTCGTGACGAAGTCAAAAAAGTTATCATGAATAAGATGGACGTGATCGGATCAGCCGGTAAAGCATAGTACAGTTAATTCATGATATAAAAACACCAAGTAAGTGCACGGCAGACCTCTTCGTCTGCCGTGTTTTTATCTGCAGACGAGGACTTCTGTTGACCACAAAAGTGCCGGCAATTTCAAAATTCCTTGTAAGTTAATCACCTCCATAATATTACAGCAAAATGGGTTCCCTCCAGAGGCGGACAGGCGTTTTGTCATATTTTTATTTTCTCGTAGGTCTAAATCCCGAAGGGTTTCGACAATTTTACTACAAAATTTTGTACCGAGAGTCCAAAACG
>JAUVBC010000058.1 GCA_030591405.1 Candidatus Zixiibacteriota bacterium | reverse complement strand
ATCGGTCTCTTTGAGCGCTTCCATCACCAATTCACCAACATAGGTACTGGCTACCTCGCTTTTGGAAAGCTCCTGTAATCGAGATTCAATACCGTCAACCAATGATTCAATTTTCTTTATTGAAACAGGCCGTTTATTGCAGGCCAGCTTGATACCATTGATCAATTTTCTGCGATCAAACGGTTCACGGCGGTGATCCGATTTGGTGACAGTCAGCGTTACATTTTCGATATATTCGTAAGTTGTAAACCGATCTTTACACTTGAGACATTCCCGCCGGCGACGCACCGCCCGGCCATCCTGAGCTGAACGGGAATCTACAACCCGGTCCTCCTCATGGCCGCAGAAGGGACATTTCATTTTTCAAATTCCTTCATTAGCTCTGCGTTGCTGCTAACAACCAAACGCTTTACCTGAATCCCGGCCTCGTCAAGCATTTGTCGGGAAAGATCGTCGGGGTATCCCTCACCGGCATAAATTTCTTTTATTCCTGAATTAATCAGAACTTTGGCACAGAGAACACATGGTGAAGTAGTGCAATAGAGAGTGGCACCCTCAATCGATGTTCCTGATGTGGCCGCCTGAACGATGGCATTTTGCTCGGCATGAATGGCGCGGCAAAGTTCATGCCTCTCCCCTGATGGAATCCCCAGCTCATCACGCAAACAACCGATGTCGAGGCAGTGTTTCAGCCCGGCGGGTGAACCATTATAACCAGTTGCAAGAACCCGTTTATCCTTGACAATCACCGCTCCAACCTGACGTCTCAGGCAGGTCGATCGGGTGGCGGCAAGCATGGCGATTCGCATAAAATATTCATCCCAGGAGGGTCGTTTGAAGTTACTGTTGTGTGTCATAATTCGAATCTAAGTTAGTTTCTATGATGTTGCAATTAAAATCTTTTCTTTTGACATGTAATCAATAAAAAAATAATCGGCTGCGGAACCGCTATTGACAGCTATTTCCAGATACCCAAACGAATTTAGATAGGCAGCCGGCTTTCCTGTTTTTGCCGAACCAAAGGTTTTCTTCAATCTCCCGATTATAATTAAAACTATCTCATTCGGTCGTTTCTTCATCGACCCAATTGAGAAAGTCAGGGTTTCCTTCGGAAATTGTCATCGAAATTATTTCCGGTGTTTCATAAGGATGATCTTCTCTGACCGATTTGATAAGACTTTCCACTTTTTTGGTCGCGGTTTTAATAAACAGAATAGACTCAGTCTCAGTTTTTAATTCGCCTTTCCATTTATAGATAGATCTGGCATTGTCAACAATATTAACGCAGGCGGCCAATCCGCTGACAACAATTTTCTGAGACATCTCTTCCGCTTTGTCTTTCGGAACCGTCACCATAACAACTCTAAATGCAGACATTTACATACCCCAATTATCTTAAATTTTCTATTTCTGAATATTTTTATTTAACTTCTTTTCAATCGAAACAATTTTGCCGTCTATTCTGCCGGTTGCGCCTTCTCGGTCATCCATGGTCAAAACCATATAGACACGACTGCTATTTTCCTTCAATTTCAAACGACATTTATTGATTACCGGTATTATCTGATCCCACTCCCCTTCAATAACGGTTGCCATCGATGATGTTTTATATGTCAAACCGGAATTATCAATTATATCAATTACTTTTGACACTTCGCCTGAAGCCGAATCACCACCGCCAGTTGGAAATATTGAAAATTGAATTAGCATCCTATACCTCCACAAATATTATAAGTCGATTCAATATTGAAAACTACAAAAAACAATACGAATCTATTTTGAAGAAATAGATTATTTAGTATCAAAGTTCCTGTCAAACGGAAGTTTGATAATTATTTTCTATCAGTGTACAACGGGAATTTGTCGCATAGTGTTTTTACTTCACTGGCGATTTTCGCCAATGCCTCATCGTCTCCAAGATTCTTGATAGCTCTGTCGATAAACTTGGCGATTGTTTTCATATCATCTGTCCCCATACCACGAGTGGTTATTGCCGGGGTTCCGATTCTAACACCAGAGGTGACAAACGGTTTGCGCGTATCAAATGGGACGGTATTTTTGTTAACCGTCATCCCTGCTTTATCAAGCGCCTTTTCAACTTTTTTGCCGGAAAAATCGCGATCAAGAAATGAAAGCAAAAACAGATGCGTATCGGTTCCGCCGGAAACAATATGATACCCCATATTTTTTAACTCAGCCGATAAGGTTCGTGCATTATCAAGAATTCTTTTCTGGTAATCTTTAAATTCCGGCTTTAACGCCTCACCAAAAGCGACCGCCTTGGCGGCAATAATATGCATCAATGGTCCACCCTGAATTCCGGGCATCACGGTGCGATCAATATCAGCGGCATATTTTTCCTTGCACATAATCATCCCACCACGCGGGCCACGCAATGTCTTATGCGTTGTAGTAGTTACAAAATCGGCATAAGGAATTGGTGACTCATGATAACCGGTCGCAATCAGACCGGCGATATGAGCAATATCAACCATTAAATATGCACCGCAGGAATCTGCTATCTCACGAAACTTCTTAAAATCGAGGGCTCTTGGATAAGCCGAAGCGCCGGTGACGATCATTTTTGGTTTTACTTCTTCAGCCTGAATTTTCAGTTTGTCGTAATTTATAACCTCAGTCTCTTTATCAACTTGATATGGAAAGAACTGATATAATTTGCCGGAAAAATTTAGAGGATGTCCGTGAGTCAAATGTCCGCCATGCGATAAATCCAACCCCATCACTTTATCGCCCGGTTCCAAAACGGTAAAATAAACGCCCATATTTGCCTGCGATCCTGAATGCGGTTGGACATTGACATGTTCGCATTTAAATAGCTCCCTGGCTCGTTCGCGGGCAAGATTTTCGGCAATATCAACAAACTCACAACCGCCATAGTACCGTTTCCCGGGATACCCCTCGGCGTATTTATTGGTCATAATTCCGCCGGCAGCTTCAAGCACCGCTTCCGAAACAAAATTTTCCGAGGCGATAAGTTCGAGCTTATCCGATTCGCGCATTGTCTCTTTTTGATAAGCTTCAAATACTTCAGGATCAGACTTTTCTAAATATGACATTGCAAATATCCTCTATTCATTTCCATCTATTGATTGTTTTCCGCGGCTTTTATTTTGGCCAGCCGCTGAATATGACGACCACCTTCAAATTCGGTAGTCAGCCAGCTATCGATTATATCATTAATATCTTCATCTTTGACATATTTTTGTGACAGCACCAGAACATTAATATCATTATGAGAACGGGCATAAAAAGCCATATCTTTATTTAAACATAAAGCAGCGCGAATACCATTAACTTTATTAGTAGTAATCACCATCCCGGCACCTGTCCAGCAAATCGCCACTCCCTTGTCCACCCGACCCGCAGCAACCGCCTGCGCTACTTTTAAACCGTAGTCAGGATAATCAACCGAATCTTTTGAATTAGTGCCAAAATCGATTACTTTAATATCCTTACTTTCCAAAAGAATTCTAACCTTATCCTTCAGGTCAACAGCGGCGTGATCGGATCCGATTGCTATTTTCATATCTCACCTTCTGGTTTATATCTTATCAACAATCATAAATATAAAAAAACTGCGGCAAATACAAGCCACAGTTTTTAATTATTCTATAAATATTTCGGTCAGACCTCTTTCATCTCTTTGATCACCTCACGAGAGATAACGATTCGCTGAATCTCCGATGTCCCCTCGCCGATCTCACACAGTTTCATATCCCGATAATATCGTTCTGCAGGATATTCTTCTGATAAACCGGCGGCGCCAAGAATCTGAATCGCCTCATATGTGCAGAAATGCGAAACTTCGGAGCAGTATAATTTACACATCGCCGAATATTTGGAATATGGAATATTGTTATCTTTCAGCCAGGAGGTTTTATAGATCAGTAGCCGGGCCGTTTCAATCTGTGTCGCCATATCGGCCAGCTTAAACTGAATCGCCTGATTGGCCGAAATCGGTTTCCCAAATTGTGTCCGGCTCTCAGAATATTTCACCGCCAACTCCAACGCAGCCTGCGCAATGCCAAGACCCATCGCTCCGATTGAAATTCTTCCGCCGTCAAGTGTTTTCATAAACTGCTTGAACCCCTCGCCCTCTTTTCCAAGAAGATGCCAGGCCGGAAGTTTCATATCGTCAAAATGCATAAAGGCGGTATTAGAACCGCGACAGCCCATCTTATTTTCTTTTTTGCCAGCGGAGAAACCTTCCATACCTTTTTCGATAACAAACGATGAGATCCCATGCACTCCAGCAGCAACATCAGTTAACGCCGTGATGATAGAATAATCGCAGACATTGGCTGATGTGATCCAGCATTTGGTGCCATTAACAAGATAATTTTCGCCGTTTTTCTCGGCCTTGCTTTTGGTACCACCGGCGTCAGAACCGGCATCCGGTTCGGTCAGACCAAAAGCAATCAGACTCCCTTTCTCCGCTGCCGGAGGAAGATATTTTTGCTTCTGCTCTTCGGAACCAAAATTACTTATCGGCCAGGTGCCGAGTGAATTATGCGCGGCAAAAGTCAAACCGGTCGAACCGCAGACACGCGATATCTCCTCGACAATTATAGCATACTCCATCATCGAGAGTCCTAAACCGCCATAATCTTTGGAGATAGTACTTCCCCACCAGCCTTTATCATTAACAGCCTTATGAACATCTTTTGAATAATACTGATCGCGGTCAATAGCGACAGCATGCGGACCAATATTTTTCTCAATGTAATCACGGACTTCCATTCTGAAGTCTTTGTATTTTATGTCATAATCCATAGTTAATCCTTCAGCAGGTCGCGCGAGATAACCATCCTCTGCGCCTCGGATGTTCCTTCATAGATCTCAGTGACCCGGGCATCGCGGAAATACCGTTCAACCGGATATTCCTTGACATAGCCGTAACCGCCATGAATCTGCACTGCCTCATTGGCAACAAAATTTGCGACCTCAGACGCATAAAGTTTTGCCATTGAGATCTGCCGGGAATATTTCCGTTCTTCAAGGTCCTTTAAAACGGCGGCACGATAAACCATTAACCGAGCGGCGTCAATTTTGGTCGCCATATCAGCCAGCTTAAACTGAATCGCCTGAAACGCGGCGAGCGGTTTGCCAAACTGTTTCCGCTCTTTGGAATATTTCAGCGCTTCGTTAAAAGCTGATTGCGCAATACCTAACGACTGAGCGGCAATGCCGATGCGGCCGTTATCAAGAAGCGAGAGAGCAATATTGAACCCTTTGTTTTCAGTGCCAAGAAGATTTGCCTTTGGCACCTTGGCATCCATAAAAGAGAGTTCACGCGTATCGGAACATTTCATCCCCATCTTCTTTTCATTGGCACCAATTGACATACCATCAGTATCTTTGTGAACAATAAAAGCGGAAATTCCTTTGGGACCTAATGATGGGTCACTCAGGGCAAAAACAATAAATATTCCGGCGTGACTCGCTGTCGAAACCCAGCTTTTAGTGCCGTTAAAAATATAATTATCGCCATCAGCTACCGCCTGGCACGAAATTGAACCGGCATCGGTTCCAGAATTTGGTTCTGATAAACTATAAGCGCCTATTATTTCTCCGGCTGCCAGTTTAGGCAAGTATTCCTGTTTTTGAGCATCGGTACCGTATTTTTCAATCGCTTTTATCACCAAAGAATTATGAACCGAAATGGCAATAGAAATACCGGCGCAGGCTTTCGAAATCTCTTCGATAACCAGAGCGTAACTTAGGGTATCGGTACCCAAACCGCCAAATTCTTCCGGAGCCATTAATCCCAGATAGCCAAGCTCACCAATTTCCTTTAATAATTCGGGAGGTGTCTCACCTTTTTCGTCTAGTTCTTCAGCTATCGGGAAAAGTCGTTTCTGCGCAAACTCCTCTGCCGATTCACGCATCATTTCCTGATCTTCGCTTAGATTAAAATCCATGTATATAGCTCCTTAAAAATTAATATTTAAAGAAACCGTGTCCGGACTTGCGGCCCAGATAACCTGCTTCCACTTTCTTTTTAAGCAGCGGGCAGGGACGGTATTTGGGATCACCCAAACCTTCAAATAAAACATTTAAAATATCAAGACAAACATCAAGACCTATAAAATCGGCCAGAGTCAGCGGACCCATCGGGTGCCCCATACCAAGTTTCATTACAGTATCGATATCCTCGGCAGTACCAACACCCTCAAAGAGCGCAAAAATCGCCTCATTGATCATCGGCAGCAATACTCTATTGGCAATAAATCCGGGATAATCCTCAGATGGAACCGGAATTTTACCAAGCTTTTTGCCAAGCTCAATAGCAATATCAAAAGTCGCATCTGAGGTGGCAACACCACGAATCATCTCCACCAGCTTCATCATCGGAACCGGATTCATAAAATGCATCCCGACAACTTTTTCTGGTCTTTTGGTACCGCTGGCCAATTTTGTGATCGGCAACGATGATGTATTTGACGCCAGAATAGTATCGGGTGGACATATCTCATCGAGCTTGCCAAACAGGCCCAATTTAATATCCAATTTTTCAACAATTGCCTCGATCACAAGCTGACAATCTTTAACCGCCATTAGATCTGTCGTTGTCGTAATTCGACTGAGCGTATCGGTTTTATCCTGTTCAGTTATTTTTTCTTTTTTAACCATCCGGTCGAGGTTTTTTCCGATAGTAGCAATCGCCTTCTCAAGATATTTCTCATCGATATCAACAAAAATAATTTCATAGCCGTTTTGAGCCGCGACATGGGCAATACCATTTCCCATTGTTCCGCAACCAATAACGGCAATCTTTTTTATGTCACTTAACTGCATCACCTAACTCCATAGTCCATTAAAATTAAACCAATTCAATTGACATCGCAACGGCATTGCCACCACCCAGACAAAGCGTTGCCAAACCTTTTTTCAAACCACGATCTTTGAGAGCATAAATCAATGTTGTCAGCACCCGGGCACCTGAAGCTCCAATCGGATGTCCCAGCGCCACCGCACCACCATTAACATTAACCCGATTCCAATCCCAGCCGAGTTCTTTTCCATTGGCCAGAGCCTGAACAGAAAAGGCCTCGTTGGCTTCGATCAGATCAAAATGGTTTATATCAACATTCATTTTTTTGCAGAGTTTTTGCACAGCCAGAATCGGCGCAAAAAATATCATATCCGGTTCGATTCCTGATACGGAATAATCAATAATTTTAGCCAGCGGTGTCAGATTGTTTTCCTTCATAAATTTCTCAGAGACTACTACCGTCGCCGACGTGCCATCATTGAGTCCCGGAGAATTTCCAGCCGTAACGGTTCCGTCTTTTACAAAAGCCGGTTTCAGTCTGGCCAGACCTTCAATTGAAATTTTTGGCCGCGGACATTCATCTTTATCAAAAATAACCGGGTCACCTTTACGCTGAGGAATTTCTACTGGAAATATTTCATCCTTAAATTTCCCGCCTTCAATCGCCGCCACCGCTTTTTGATGTGAGTTAAAAGCAAATTCATCCTGCTCCTCGCGACTGATATTCGCTTTTTTACCGGTCAATTCAGCGGCACTGCCCATATGCCAATTATTGAACGAGCACCAGAGACCATCAAGAATCATCGCATCCTGCAGTTTTTTATCACCAAATTTCAAGCCGCCTTTGGCACCATGTAAAACATACGGCGTCCCCGACATCGATTCCATCCCACCGGCAACAATACAATCCTGATCACCAGCCTTGATAGACTGAGCCGCCAGCATTACAGCCTTAAGACCAGAGCCGCAGACTTTATTAATGGTCATTGCCGCTACTTGCGGCGGAATACCGCCATGAATAGCGGCCTGACGTGCCGGAGCCTGTCCGCTACCAGCCTGAACAACTTGTCCCATAATCACTTCTTCGATTTTTGCCACATCTACACCAGAGCGCTTAACAGCCTCTTTGATAGCCATCGCACCGAGTTGAGTGGCGCTGAATTTGGATAATCCGCCAAGAAAGTTCCCGGTACCGCTTCGGCATGCTGATACTATGTAGGCCTGATTCATATCTGTCATATAGTCCTCCGTTTTTGTTATATTCCAGAAAGTCAAGTAATCTAAGCAATTATCTCACTTAAATCAAGAGTTGCCTGATAAGATTTTATAAATATTTTGATTCTGATGAATCATAGTCTTTAATGTGATTTTTGGTGCCAATAAACTTCTTCAGTCACATTGTCAAATAGCCTGCTAATCTCGTCGGCTTACTACTTTGAACAATAAATTTTTAATCGGAACCCCGAATTCCCTGTTATTTATTATCTTATCTCTCTTCAATCAAGGGTAGCTTTACAAAATTACTCTAAAATATTGTATTGTTTTTTGTTGACAAGAATTCAACAATACTTTTATTTGTCGCCGATAGCAAGAAAAGAAGGAATCCTCGGATGGATTTCATGGACGAAAACCTAAAGAAGGGAGAACAAATGAAGAAAGGTTTGTTAACGACACTATTAATCCTGGTATTTGCAATTGGGGCATTTGCCGCAGACGGTCCGGTTGACAAGGGCAGCATGATGCTGGGCGGAACGCTCTATTTCATGAATCAGGGCGGCGATTATTATAAGGCTATGAGTACCACTGGTGATGATGCCACAACCACTATTGGTATAATGCCTGAGTTTGGCTATTTTATTGCCCCAAGTATTATGATTGGCGCCTCATTTGAAATGCTGAGTGAGACTACTGGCGATGATAAAACTAATGGTTTGGCTTTTGGTCCCATGGTTGGATACTTTTTCAACATGGACGATGCACGAGCCGAAGCCAAGGGCGGTTTATATCCATACATCAAAGGCTTTTTCAACATGGGTACTATGAAGATGGAAGGCCCCTGGATGGGCGATGAAACCTACAAAACGAGTATCACACAATTTGGTGGCATGGCCGGTATTAATTACATGCTTACTAACACAGTTGCCCTTGATTTTGGCTTCAAATTTTCCTCGGATAGTTTCAAAGCAAAAGAGCCAATTGAATCCGATGAAGCAGTAACAGGCACAACTATGTGGTTTGGTGCCGGTATTTCGACCTTTATTTATTAGAATTATTCTTGATTTTAAAAAGCCGGGTCTTTATGACCCGGCTTTTTTATGCAAATTATATCTATTATTTCCCATTACCTCATTGACAATGCAATTTTAATTTCTATCATATATTATTGCAAATATAAATAATCTATCTTTACTGGAGGCACTATGAAACTCAGACTAGTAATTCTATCAATCCTGTTGATAATCTTTGCGTCATCGGCGTGGGGATTTAATGGTGAACGCAAAGGATTTGTTCTTGGTGGCGGACTTGGATTTGCGCCAATAGTTAAAACTACGCTTGGATCATTAGAAGACAATAAATCTGGAGTAGGCGCGCACTTATTAATTGGTCATGCCTGGGATGATTATAATATGATTGTCTATGAGGGAAATGTCAGCGTCTACGCAATCTCTGGCTATTATGAAGACATAACTGTTGGGCAAGGTTGTGACGCTGCTGTGTGGTATCATTATTTTGGCGAAACTGGCAAAACTGCTTTCACGGCGGCAGGTATTGGGCTATACAGATATATGGTCGATGGAGAAAATGCTACTGATGCTGGCTTAGCAATTTTGCTTGGCGGCGGTTTTGAATTTTCCCGACACTGGCAATTCGGTGCATATATTTCATTCGGGAAAACATCATCTGGATCGCTTGATTTGGATCATACCAATTTAAATATCCTAATAAGTACTGTCGCCTTTTAGTTTTATAATTGGGATATCTTTAATATTACAATAAAGGCAGGGTTGAAAAACCCGGCTTTCTTATAACT
>JAUVBC010000005.1 GCA_030591405.1 Candidatus Zixiibacteriota bacterium | reverse complement strand
ACAGTCATCGGCGGTATCGGCTGGTTGACAAATGAAGCATCTAAGAAAAAGACCCTCGAAGATCAAAAAGAGGAGACCGAGCGCGAGGATTCCGGATCAGAAGAAAGAACTGAGGATCTTCTAAAAGTTGACGCTCTTGAGGTTGAAATCGGCTATGGCCTGATTCCGTTGGTTGATGCCAATCAGGGTGGAGATTTATTAGAACGGGTTTCGGTCATTCGCAAGCAGTTGGCCTCGGAGTTGGGAATTATTGTTCCGGCTATCAGGATTCGCGATAACGTGCAGTTGAAACCGAATGAATATCGGATAAAAGTTAAAGGCATTAATATCGATTCTTTTGAAATAATGCCTGAACATGTTATGGCAATCAATCCCGGATTTATTAAGGAAGAGCTTGACGGATTTAAAACCCGCGAGCCTGCTTTTAATCTGCCGGCCGTCTGGATTATCCCGAACCTCAAAGAAATTGCTGAGAATAAAGGCTTTACCGCGGTTGAACCATCGGCTGTTATGTCAACTCATCTGACTGAAACTATTAAAACTTATGCGGCAGAACTTTTGACCAGACAGGATGTGGCGCATCTTATCGAGACCTTAAAAGAGGATCATCCGTCACTTGTCGAAGATGTTGTGCCGAATGTAGTTTCATATTCGGCAATTCAGAAAGTACTGCGGTCATTATTAACCGAGCGGGTTCCGGTTCGTGATCTGGCGACAATAATGGAAACTATCACCGACTATCATCAGGCAACTAAGGAAACCGATGTTTTGGCTGAATATGTCAGGATGGCGCTGAAGAGACAGATTACAGAGATGTACAAAGATAAAGATAATAAGATTCATGTTTTTACCATCGATCCGAGTATCGAGCAGATGTTGACCGATGCTGTCCAGAACACCAAACAAGGATTAATGCTGGTAACCAACCCGGCCGATTCTGAGAGATTGATAAAAGCAGTCGGAAAACAGATTGAGAAAATTACCGAAGCCGGACATACTCCTATCTGCCTTGGATCGCCCAATGTTCGTCTGGCTCTCAAACGTTTGACAGAAGCTGCCTATCCGACTTTAACCGTTCTGTCATACAATGAAATCAGTAATAACGTGGACGTGGTCTCCACCGGAACAGTGAGATTTGAAAATGATAATTAAGTCATTTACAGGGCCGACTGTCGCGGCCGCCTTAAAGTTAGTGCGCGATGAAATGGGCGGCGATGCAGTTGTTCTCAAAACCAGAGTTTTACCGATTGATGAAACGATCGTCGTTAATGAGCGGGTTGAAGTAACCGCCTGCATTGATGAATCGATTTTATCGCCCGGTAAGATCGATTACATGCTGCAAAAAAATAAGAAAATATCAGATAAGATATCAAAACTCTCTGGCAAAACTGAGACATCAGATAGTTCCGTTATTCAATCTGATACTGTTTCAGTTAATCGGGATAATAAAGAATTGCCGGAAGAGGTTTTGTCTGAACTGAAGATGTTATCGCAGAATTTGCTTGATGCCGATATCCCGGAAAATCTTTCGCGGCAACTGATAGCAGATATTGAGAAGTTATATAACCCAGATTTAAAAATCAAAGATATTGCAGGTGATGTTCTCACCAATTATCTCAATCAATTTTTAACGTCGGATATTGATTTTAAACCGGGGATGAAAATTATCTTCACCGGTTTCAGTGGAGCCGGAAAAACCTCGGCGTTGGCCAAATTAGCGGCCCAGCTGGTTTCCGGATTAGGTATGAAAGTTACCCTGTCTTCGTTGGATGATATGAAGGTGTCTGCTTTTGAAGAGATGGGTAGCTATGCCGATATTCTTAATCTTCCCTCGGCAATGTTTGATGAACTGGAACAACGGCAAAAAGATGATTCGTTAATTCTAATTGATACTCCACCGCTTCCGGTTGATCCGATCAGACGGCAGGAGTTGATAGAAAAAATTAATAAGGTAAACCCAGATAAAACTTTTCTTGTTTTCTCGGCCCGTAGCCGATCCACCGATTTGGTTGATGCTGTCAACATATTCAGGTCTGTATCGCCTGATTATCTGATTGCCGGTCATCTTGATGAAACCACGAGGTGGGGATCGATTTATTCTCTGGCTGAATCACTTAAAATTCCGCTGGCCTTTATCACCAACTCTCCCGGAGGAATTGGAGAGTTGACCCGAGCCGATGCGACCCAAATTGCGCAAACAGTTCTGAAGAATGGAGGCGCTGTATGAAATTAAATAATCGTTTACTGGATATTGATCGGCTTCTGGATAAAAGCGATGAGCCGTCATTGATGGCGATCATCTCAGGAAAAGGCGGCGCCGGAAAATCAGTTATCGCTTATAATCTTGCCGACAGTCTGGCAAATCGGGGAATCAGAACACTTCTGGTCGATACCGACTGGAATTTTGGTAATCTGCATCTGCTGGCTAATCTGATTCCAAAAACGACTCTTTATGATATCACCGAAGGACGTTTGCCGGCGGTGGAGGCAGCTACCAAATTAAAGAACAATCTTGATTTGATAATTGCACCATCAGCTATTCAGTCCGGAGTAGAATTTAGTGTCAAACGATTTGCACGATTCATTGAAAGAATCAGAAGCGATTTCAGATCATACGATTTGATTCTATTTGACACTCCGACCGGGCAGATAGATATATTGAGCATAATTTCGGCAGCTTCGGATTTGAATCTTTTTGTAATAAACCCGGAATTAACATCAATAGCCAATAATTTCGGATTGCTAAAGTTATTGATCCAATCGAATAGCCAATTAAATTCGCATATTTTTGTGAATCGCGCTGATTCCGGCAAGGATTCTGAATATATATATCGGAAATTGGCCACGCTGGCCGGCCGGTATTTGAAAAAAATACCTTTTTACGCCGGTTATCTATATGTCCACCAATCGATTGTCGAATCTGTGGAGCGGCAGAAAACGCTGCTGGAAACTGATTCGGAATCGCCGCTAAATGATCAGTTTTTGACATTGTGCAATTTTGTTACAGAAGAACTGCTTGAAAGAGATAAGGACAAACAATTAAAAGCCTTCAAAAGTATAAACTCAGAAATATTATTAGCCGATATAAAGGAATAGGATAAATGATTAAAACGCAGAAAGTTCAATCGACACGGGGAAAAAGCCAGAAGAAGCAGACCAAGCGGATTTCAGCCTATGTGACTACTACTCAGACAAAAACACCTAGAAAACCGCCGATATCTCCTCTTGATTGGAAACGGTATATGCTTCATGGTGCTCCGGAAGTAAGAGCCAGACTTTTAAAAGAATATCTGCCGCTGGTTCGGAATGTTGCCGGAAGAATGGCCATTGGGTTTCCAAGATCTGTTGAACTGCAGGATCTGATCAACACCGGTGTTATTGGTTTGGTTGAAGCGTTTAGAAATTTTGATCCAGGTCGCGGCGTAAAGTTTGAGACCTATGCCGTACCGCGTATTCGTGGTGCTATTCTGGATGAACTTCGTGCCCTCGACTGGGTTCCGCGTTCGACCAGAGCCCGCACCCGTGAGATTGACCGTGCCAATCTGTTTCTGGAAAACAGGTTTGACCGCCAGCCTACGCATGATGAATTGGCCAAAAGAGTAGGTTGTACAGTCCAGGAACTGCTGACAGCCAAAGGTGATGCATCCTGTTCGTCATTGTTGTCACTCGATGAAACCGTTTATAGAGAAGATGATAATCACCAAGTACCGAGAATTGAGATTATTAAAGATGCATCCAATCCGACTGCTTTGGGTGATTTAGAAAAAAGCGAACTTCGGGCCTTTTTGGTAACGGCAATAGATCGCTTAACTGAGCAGGAAAAGCTGGTAATTGCACTTTATTATTTTGAAGAGCTTACCCTCAAGGAAATCGGCGAAGTAATGTCGATCTCGGAATCAAGGGTATCACAGATTCACACCAAGGCGGTTCTCAAGCTTCGAGGAATGATAAAGGAGAGATTCTCAGCCAACGAATAAATAGAGGAAATTATGGTTCAGCCGGTGGACATTGTTGATAGTCTATCCAAAACCGAACTGGTTAGGAAATTTAATCAGAAGATCAAGGAAAGTCCGGAGATGGAGCAACGTCAGGCTACTCAAACATTGAAAGATAAGACATCGGATGAAACCAAGCGAACTCAGGAATCGATAAAAAGTGATATGCTGATAATTACGAAAGAACAACAAGAGCGGGAAGAGAAGAAAAAAGAGAAGAAGAAAGAAGAAGAAAGCGATAATCAGGATGAAACTGACATGGAAAAGTCGGACGATAATCATCTTGATCTCAAAGCTTAATGGAGAAGTGACAAATGAATATAGGATTTTCAAAGAATAAACAAATGACAAAAATTCAGAAACGACATCAGGATATGGTAAGCTGTGACGAAGAGAATGGAATAAGGACTGCCGTTAAAGAATTTGGAAAAACAGATACGATGATTAATCAATCATTTCGAAACGTCCGGAATTCCATTTCCAATACCAATCGGATCAAATCAAAACTGACAGTTATTAAGCCGCGTAACAAAGCTTCATATTTGACATCTGCTTCGTCAATATCAGAGCATCAAAATATTGATATAGAACCGGCTGACATCATGGAAGAGGTTCTTCCCGAAAAGTCGTATGCATCTGAATCGAAAAAAGAATCTAAAACGGAAAAGATAATTCCTGAAGTTGCGCTCCCAAAATATTCTGATACAAAAACAATTCAAATAGGCATTCTTAATTTAAAAGAGATTGACAACTTTGGCGATTTGTGCCAAAAATATAATTTGCCATCATGGCAGTTTACCGCTTTTGATCCCCAGACAGGCGGAGCATGGATATCTTATTCTTTAGAAATGAACAGGGAAAAGCAAAACGAATTTGCGATGTCTATTTCGAAGCATCTTACTTCTTGCGGAGTTTTAATCGATCAGATCAATTTTGAACTCTGTAACGATACGATAAATTATGATTCTCACTTAGGTAAGTTTCATCGTTTGCTGGAAGATGATTTTTATTCTTCAAGCGGAATTAATTCGATTTCCAAATTATTGGCAGAATCCGAATCCTTTATAATTCAGTACAATTACAAAATGAACTTCGATGCTTCTCTTAATCTACCTCCAAACCAGTTGATATGCCGTCAATATGGAAACAATTATGGTCCGGGAGTTTTAAGATTCAAACCGGTGGTACTGAGCAATAACCTATCGTGCGGTGCGAGATATTTAATGGGATTGAAAATGATGGCCAGAATGTTTGGCGCCATAGTAGGGTCTATTCGCTTAAGAAGAAAATCTGGAAGAGTTAGAATTACTGAAAATTCAAATAAAGTTAATACGGTAAAAACAAAGATATCAAATCCATTGATGTCTATTGTTAAAATCGAAACAACACCGCAGATGCCACGAAGTGCCGTGCCTGTGAATAATAAATTCGAGTATATAAGTTTAAAAGATATGAATTGGGAAAGACCTAAGGAAAAACAAATCAAGATGGATGCCCGTACGAACAAGGTTCGAAATCGGCGGGAATTGATTGGTCGCGCCAAGGAGTTGCTGGCTCAGAAAAGATCGATGGCGGAGCTAAAAAGTATGCTTCCGATGAGCGAGGGTGAGCTTTCCATGCTAAATCAAAATATAACGTTTAGTGATACAGAGAGGAATTGACAATGACATCAGAAGCACCATTTTTTCTGGCCAAAGTTGAATGTCCGGTTTGCAAAACCATCAATGAGTTTGAAACCATCAAAGTCGGGGCATACACGGAAAATGGACGGGATACAGATTTCTGTCCCAGCGATATAACCTGGCGTAATCCAAAATTCCATGCTTATAATCCGCTTCTTTATTTTACCGCTACTTGTGAAAATTGTTTTTATACAAGAGAATTTACTAAAGGTTATAAAGATTGGAAAAATGATTCCTATTTTAAGACGTATCGCCAGAAAAGCATTAAGGATAAGCATCTCAGCCTCTTAAGCGAATCAGAATCAGTAATAAGAGCTATCGGTGAAAAGCTTGATGCCAGTCGCTATCCGCATGAGACGGCCCTTTTAAAATTATCTCTGGCTGTTATCGATGAGACCTTAAATGAAAAACCGTCCAATCTTGATCTCGGTCGTCTTTATATTCGGATCGGTTGGCTGTATCGCGATATGGCGAGGGGCGAAAATCCCAATCAACAGAGCATTAAGAGTCATCTTATTACTATTGAAAATAAAATTGATACTCTAAAGGCATCTCTAAATGATGTTAATACAAATCTGTATGATGTTGATCATGCCATCACGCAGGAATTTGAAGATAATAAAATCGGCACCGAATTAAAATCAGCTCTTCTGCCGATCAGAGATAAGTATGATGTCGAATTAAAATCATTTCATGAGACATTGAAGCAGCTGATCGTAAAAATCGATGATATCGAGACGGTAAATACCGAACACAAACAGGCTGCAATGGGAGGAGATCTTGGTGATTTGGAACCATCCTATTATGATTTTAAATCTTTCTTTGAGTTTTTGGCCCATATGGCCGAGAAACATCGAGATATCGTTTTAAATGAAAAAGAAGCACTCACCAAGGCAGTCGAATATTATAAACATGCTTTCAGCGAGGGGCGTTCCATTGCTCAGGGCAATCAGCAAATACAGGCCTCATATTTAATTGCTGAGCTATCACGGCGCATCGGACAAAGTGAACAAGCTAAAGAGTATTTTAATACCACCATTAGAAGTGGACAGGAATTTGTGTATCGCAATAAAGGCGATCGCTCTCGGACCGCTTTGGCCAGAAAGATACTGGAACTGGCCATTGAGCAGGCACGAGATAATAGAGCCAAATCAGCGGCAAAATAAGTAGCAAAAATGCAAAAAGCGGCCAGGAAAAATAAAAACAGCGACTACCCGTTTGATATCTGGGAAAAGCTTGAAATTGTTGTCGAAGAGAAAGGCAAAAGCGGGGTGTATATCGCCCGTATTAATGACTTTGATGCTAATGGAATTGTAATTACCCAGCCGGAGTGGACTAGAGGTCGTAAACTTATGGTATCAAATACGAAAGTATTTGTCCGGTTTGTCAAATCAGATGCAATGTACCAATTTCCGGCCCGCACCAGACCGCTTAAGGGCAAAATGGCAGATATGCTCCAGTTATATGATATTGGGAGTATCAGGAGATTACAACGTCGGGAGTTTGTTCGAATTGATTATTTGTCGAAGATGACCTTTACGGTCCTTAAGAATTTGAATGATGCGAATCAGGAATACAAATGGCTGCCATCGCAAACCAAGAATATTTCGGCCGGCGGATTATTAATGCAAGCTAATAATCAAATTGAAGCTGGCAATCTGCTGTTACTAAAGATAAACAATTATTCAGCAATGGGTATCCCGCGATTTGTTGTCGCCATATGTCGCCGCATTATTTCTGAGGGGGAAGCATTATTTGCCGGTGTTGAGTTTGTCATTGCCGAAGAATTACACAAATATTTTAAGCCGGAGGAATTAGCAAAACTCCCGGTTCAGGTAAAAAAATTCGATATCCATAACCAAAATAAGCTGGTTCGATTTATTTTTGAAGAGCAGATCGAGGAAAGAAAAAAAGGACTTTTGTAATGTCTTCGAATACAACCATGATAAAAAGTGCGCATATTGATTATTCCATTCTGGTTGGCAAGAAGATAACAATTATTACCGAGCAGTTTCCCGGTCAGGTACTAACCTCAAGAATAATGTCGAACAGCAATAACAATCTGGTCCTGGATAAAAGCGGTTCGGAAGGCAAAATCAATCAACTTATCCCAAAACAAAATGTCGAAATGCAATTTAAGTATAAGGGCCAGGATATAGCATTTACATCATCAATTATTATCTCTGAGAGTGGACGAATACTGGTTCCGATAGTTGCGAGTATGAGTCCGACGGTTCGACGGAAATTTATCAGATTTGAGATGGAGAAGGCTGTCAGGTTGACATATTTCGATGAGCGTAATATTAAATCGGCCCGTTTAAATAAACTGAAATGGTTTGAAACAACGATTTCCAACATTGGTGGGGGTGGCGCACTTGCATTTATGCCGAGTATGTTGGCCGATGATAATTTTATCCTGATGAATATGATCCTGGATGGATTGGCGTTTCCGTCTTTGGTGCTGGGTCGAGTCTGTCATATCCACCGCAATGGTCAAAATAAAATTGTAGCCGGCGTTGAATTTATAACCAAAGAAAATGCTGCCACAATGATTTCATCGAGTATGGTCAGGAATCTGCCGGAAGCGACATTTCAATTTGATAATAAAATGGCCAAAGAGTTGGTCGAATATCTTGAAAAGAATTATAGGAATAATGATGAATAAAAGGAGTATGAAATGAGTGATCCTCGATTAAAAATTATAACAGATATTGAAGCGGGCGAAAACGTTGTATCGGTCAAAAAACCGTTTGAACTTTTTAATGATGAGCAACGACGATACATCCGTCTTGAGATATCCGAACCGATCGATCTATCTATTCTCAAAGATGATGTTGAAGGGTATTGGCCTGAGGGAGACGGTCCCTCATACGAAGGGTCGATCCTGAATATCTCAGCCGGTGGCGTGCTGGTGATATCGGGAAGTCCGGTTAAAGAAGGAATGCTGGTTCTCCTGAAAATTTCTCTACAGGATATTGAAGTGATTGATAATATAATCGGTTTGGTGAAACGGGTCGATGATGGTGAAGAAGGGGAGCGGTTGATCGGCATTGAATTTATTTCAAGAGAATATTTAAAAGATGTTTTCAGCTCTTCAGAAATTGAATTTTTGCCAGATAATGTTGCTTCATTTGATGAGCTGCTAAAAAAGACGCTAAACAAATATGTCTATTACAAAAGAATCTCAGAAGAGAGCAAATAAGATGAATTTTAGAAAAATATCGGGATTGGTTTTCCTGCTTGGTTGCCTATTGTTAAACCATGCAGTGTCTCAAACCGGAATTATCGTAAATTTAAAAATTGCAGAAAATCCCTGGGCTGATTCTCATCTAAAAGATAAGCTTGATTTGAAGTTGTCTACAATCAGACAGGTTTCAATTATCAGAGCTGATGCCGGTCCACTTCAGACGTCACACCTGGATGATCTTATTGAACATGGACAGGCAAATGGAGGACGCTTCCTAATCGATATATTTATAGATCGGATCGATATTGAAAAGCGGAAAGCATCAATTTTGCCCGGTTTGATATCTCGTTATCAGGTTTATGGTACAGCGGTCGGTAAAATTCGCATCGTTGATATCAAAAAGGCGCGCCTGGTCGAATTGATTGATCTTGATTGCAGTTTGAAAGCCAAAGACAGATGGCAGTTTGTTGATGATAATCCAAATGATGGCGATTTGAAAGTATCGGCCGATAAAAAGGTAATTCTTTTTGACAGACTGGAAGAGGAAATTGCTGAAAAGATATTCAATGAGGTAACAAAACTCAGCAAGGGGAATCATTTTGGTGATTAATAATACAGACGCCAATGAACCGATCAGCCGATTCTGGAGTAAACTGAATTTAGTATCGGATGTTATCTCCATAATGTCCGACCAACCGCCTGTTAAGGAAACATTATTAAAAGTAATGGAGCGGATTAAGTCAGTGATCCCTTTTTCATCGGCGGTGCTTTACTTTTTTGATATCAATGAAGTTGTATATAAAAAAGAAATTTCAATCGGACCGGAAATTGACCCGTCCGAATTTTTGAAAACTAATCCAGCAGAAAGATTTTCGGCCTGGGCGGCCGGAGTACTCAAACCAGATATCTTGTCAAATGAAGGTCCCGACAACCGTTTGGCCGGCAGCGGAATTGGATCATTGATAATGGTGCCGCTTAGAGTTGAAGGCAGACCTGTTGGTTTGATATGTTTAACGCATACTGAAATTGATTACTTCAGAGAGGATGATGTAAAACTATTTCTACTGCTGGCCCATCAGATTTCAGTATCAAGAGAACGGTCAGTATATCAACGGGAACTGGAGGAAAGAAATCAGGAACTCGAAAAGGCGCAGAGGTTGCTGGAGTTGGCTCAACAGAGATTGATAAATGATGAACGGTTGATGGCAGTTAGAGAGATATCAGTATCGATTAATCATGAAATCAATAATCCTCTTTCGGTTATTGTTGGAAATATCCAGTGCCTTCTTTTTATCGAAAAAAATCTCAATGAAAAGATCGTGGAACGACTTAAAAGAGTTGAATCCGAGGCGATGAAAATTGCCGATATCAATCATCGTCTTCTGGAGATCGATGAGCTTGTTTCGGAAACCTATATAAATGATGGACAAAAAATTAAAATGATAAATATTGAAAAATCCTCATCGGGTGCAAAAAATGTCTAATTTGTATACCCCTGTTTCATCATTGGACAGATTCAATTTTGGAAACGGATCGCTTCACGATTCATCCTTTGGTATCTTTGTGACGGATGAATCGGGTCTTCTTCAACATCTGAATGAAGAGGCGGCCCGAATACTCGGATTCAGAAACGCCAATGATGCATTGGAATATTCCCTGCATGATTTCGAAATGAATACTAATTGCGGCTTATCCGATGTATTTGATAATATTTTGGCAGGTGAAAACTTCAAAAAGACTGAACATCGCTGTACCAATAGACTTGGACATTATGCTGTACTGAATATTTCGCTGGGCCCATTTCGAGATGATGGAGGGGGGATCTCCGGCGTTATGGGTACTATTTGGGATGTCACCGAGTCGTATCAAAGAAAGGTAAAGCTTGAGGAAGCCGATTATGTTATGTCGGTGATTTCGCAGGTATCCGAGGCGTTGGCATCTGCGGCCGAACTTAATGATGTTCTCAGAATAATTCTAACCGGCGTAACTGCCAACCAGGGATTAGGTTTTAATAGGGCGTTTCTACTGTTGATAAATGAAGAAGAAAATATGCTCGAGGGTAAAATCGCTATTGGTCCCAACAGTTCCGAAGAGGCCCACGAAATTTGGAGCAATCTTGCCGGACAGCATCGAACCCTGTTGGAATTGCTTGATGATTATTGGGAGACTGAAAAAAATTCCGGATTTCCTGCATCATCGGGAATTGAGGATTGGAAAATAGATCTGAATAAGCCAAATTTCTTCGCAGCAGTGCTGGAGTCTGGCTCGGGTATCATTGTGAATGATAATGTTGAAACGTCATCGGAATCATCAAAGATATTTGACCATTTGCAGACCGAAAGTATGGCAATAGTACCGATTATCAGTAAGGGTCGAAAACTTGGCATAATTGCAGCCGACAATAAAATTACCGGAAAAAAAATAACTAATACAAGATTAGATCTGTTACAGATTTTTGCCAATAATTCTGCTGTTGCTATCGAACATTCAAGACTTTATGACAAAGTGTTGGAACGTGCCAAAGAACTGGAAGAGATAAATTGCCAATTGGCTAATTCCCAGGAACAAATTATCAGAGCCGAAAAAATGTCGGTAATAGGCGAGTTGACATCATCGATTGCCCATGAACTCAGGAATCCACTTATGGTTATTGGCGGTTTTGCCAATCTTATGATTTCTTCAGGGGACGCCGGCGAAAATGCCGAATATCTCAACATTATTTTATCAGAAACTCAACGGTCCGAATCTGTTTTGCATCAGGTGCTTGATTTCTCTCGTGCCAGCAGAACCTCCAGTCGCGAAATTAAATTTAATGCTCTTGTCAAAGAAGCTTATGATTATTTCCAGACCAAAACAAAGTTCAGGCAAAAAGGTATTTATCTTAATTTAAGCGAAGAGTCGG
This sequence comes from Candidatus Zixiibacteriota bacterium, assembly GCA_030591405.1. Lineage (GTDB taxonomy): Bacteria > Zixibacteria > MSB-5A5 > GN15 > PGXB01 > JAAERC01. The sequence continues at coordinate 9,096 of JAUVBC010000005.1, read as the reverse complement.
CTAAGGTCTGGGGCAATCCCGACCAGATGCTGCACGTTTTGCTTCAGTTTATTCATCTCACCGCCGAGGGGATGACCGATGAGTGTAAAGCGAAAATAACTACTCACTTTGAATGCAATAAGGTGAGGTTGACAATCGAGTATACAGGTTCCCAGCAGGCAAGAAACAACGCAAAAAAAATATATGATAAGATATTTGGAAGTTCAGATGGCACCCAAAGGATGTCGTTAATTGTCGCGGGAGAAACAATCAAATATCATGGTGGAAATTACGGTGTCGAGAATCCGACCAATCAAGGTCCGATTTTATTTATTGAATTGCCGGCTATGAAGGTTTCGGAAGATGATTAGAGTTCTTATTATTGACGATGAGGCCCATGTCAGAAGGTTGTATGATGATCTTTTAACTCGCGAAGGCTTCGAAGTGATCTCTATGGCTTGTCCCCATAAGGCTTTGGATGTAATACGGAACCAAACGCCTGATATAATTGTTCTCGATATTGAACTGGAAGGTGATAGCGGGCTAAAAATGATTGAGAAATATAAAGCTGAAAATTCCGATCTTCCTATTATTTTGAATTCGGCTTATTCAACTTATATGTCTGATTTTAAAACATGGATGGCCGAGGCGTACATCGTAAAATCTTCAGACATTCAACCACTCGTTGATAAAATTAGAGAATTAACCGGGCAAAAAAGAAAATATGAACAAAACAGAAAATAATGTAGACGAGAAATGGGTTGATAATGTCAACTCTATGGCTGAGCAGGTAAGAATTCTGGCCCTGAATTTGGCTATAAATCTCGCGCGGGAGAAGCCGAATATTAAGGAACTGACTTTTCTTGAACCTGATTTCACTAAATTGATTTATGGATCGGTTGATGTGATAAAGGAAATATCAGTGATATTAAAGGCGTTCCAGAATAAAGAAAAAATGATTTATGCGCCACCGATGTCGAGTGGAAAACTCGATCATATCGAATCTTCTCTAAATGAGATATTAAATCTAAGCCGCAATGTTTTGGAGGTAATAACTCGTATTAAGGAAGAGGGCCGTAAAGTCGATAAAAATAGTAAACCGGAAACAGATTAAATTTTAGGAATATTGGAATAACTATGGACGTCAAAAAAGTAGAAAAAATGGTGGCCGAGCGTGGAAAAGCTTTTAAGGTTCTAATTGTTGACGACGAACCGAGGATTAGGGAAATATTCCGCGATTTTTGCGAACTCACCAATTCGGTTGAGGTTGACATGGCCGAAAATGGTGCCGATGCGGTCAATAAAGTTGAAAATGGGAATTATGATTTGGTAACAATGGATCTGATTATGCCCGAAATGGCTGGTGTTGAAGCAGTTTCAAAAATCAAGAAAATTAAACCGCATTTACCGGTGATTGTGATTACCGGGAACGCCACTGAACGGCTGGTGAATCAAGCCGGAGTAAAAGGTGCCTCATCAATTCTGTATAAACCTGTTTTACTGGATAATTTTATTGATGAAGTAGTCTCCACTCTGGAAAGAAGTCCGGCGAAGTAGATTGGTTCTATTATGGAAGATACAATAAATATATTGGTTGTTGATGATGAACCATCGGTTCGGGAATTTTTTGAGCGTCTGATTAAAATGAAAGGTTTTGGATCAAGCACAGTAAGCAGCGGAAAAGAGGCGCTTAAATTTGTTGCCGCCAATAATGTTCACGTTATAATTATTGACATTTTTATGCCAGAGATGGATGGCTTTCAGCTGCTTGATGAAATAAAAAAGAAATTTCCCAAAATTGCCACGATAATGATGACCGGTATGGGTGATTCCAAGATGATTAGACAAGCGACTCTTCATGGCGCTGATGAGTATATATCCAAACCGTTTAAAAGGGAAGAACTGTCAATGGTCATTGAGCGGGCTATCTGGAAAATAATGCCGATAGAGCCGCTAAGCAGATAATTGGGCTCCTGTCTGACCGCAAATATTATCGATTGATTTCTAAACTTTCTACTTGAAATCTCAAGCTTATTAGATATATTGTTCCAATCACTACTTAGGGGAGAGGTGGCCGAGTGGCTGAAGGCAGCTGCCTGCTAAGCAGTTGATCCTTTACGGGATCCCTGGGTTCGAATCCCAGCCTCTCCGCTTTTTTAATTTCTAAATTCCTAAACCGTAATCTTGGTCTATCACAGGCGTAAATTTCAGTCGTCAAATCGAACGATTCAAAATAGTAATAGAAATTTGAAAATCTGTATTTACCAGATTGTTAATTTGGGATAATTGAGGGGAAAGGCTAATTTATTTGGCTTCAATCATAAAGTTGATATTACCGACATAGTCACCGCCGGCGATTGTTTTAATCTGGAACCGAGTATAGGGAGGATCGGCTTCGTAGCCATATCTTTCAAGCTGTGTCGGATCGATATAAGCCCGATACATCCCGGGAACCAGACCGATATGGAAAAACTCGCCGCTGTTAAATGTTATCAATTCGGTTTCTTTGCCGGTTTTTTCATTAACAACAATCAATCTAATACCACCGATTCCAACCGATCCATCGGTGATCTTACGATCGACTTTGCCGCCGATTTCACCTGCAGTTACGACCGGGATATGTATTGCTGTAACGGTATTTGGTTTTAATATCACCCTGTAATTTTCATGGGCCGGGGTCAGCATCGGATTGTCAAGACTGTACTGGTCGATCTCGACAAGATATGGATCGTACGGTCTGAGGTTATCATAAAATGATACTTTGTCATCGCGGTTCCTGATAACACTGGCGCCGCCAATTCTGGTTTTCAAATCTGATAGAATCTCTTCGCCATGATCGAGAATGCCGTTATAGTTATCATCCACAAAAGGGGAGACCACTGCCGAACCGGCGCCAATGCCGTTTCTTTTAACAAAGCGGAACGACTTCGCATGTTGGTTATATCTGACTGAACCTTTTTGCATCTGATTAAATCCGACGCTGCCATTAGAATAAATACCGCGTGAAGTGAAATCGGCAAAATCAGTTGAGATATTAAAAGTAAGCATTATCGATTTGGAATTATAAGCCCGATTGTCTTCCAATGATAGCGATAACTGTCCCTGTCTGAATATTCTTTTATGAAAGTAAATACCTATTTTGGAAAGTTTGTTTATACTATGGTCGTAGCTTGCAGCAATCTGCGGTCTTATTATATTAAGCAATGATGATGAAAGGATAATTTTACTAATTGAATTACTCTCGACTCTGCCCGGGCGAATTGTTTTACCAAAGTTACCAATATAATTCAGATTGGTTTTAATGGCCATAAGCTTTACCCCAATATTCAAACCGCTGGTTCTATATGCCGGGTAAACATCCCGACTGTACCGACATCGAAGGCCAATATAGTTCTTCCCAAATTTAACCGGTGATGACACCGATAGCGATAAGGAATTTTGTTGTCCCAAAGGGTTGCGAAATTGATTTTCATAATATTTAACAAATCTGGCAGTGACACTGGCAATCGCGACATTTCTCATGCTCATGTCAAGTTGCATCGCATAATTGGGGGAGTAGGAAGCGCTGACCAGAGTATTACTTAGCGGTTGAAATGTGCCTTCTATAGCTGTGGTCGGTTTTTCATCACCATCGTTGCCGACCGGCATATCTGAGCTTAATCCAACTGTAAGTTTGCCAAAGAGACCATATAGGCCGTTCATTTGAATATAGTTTTTTGTGGTATCCCTGTAGGTTGTCTGGCCCCCGGCGATAGTGTATTCATAATCTTTTTTGGGGATAATATTAAAAGGAACCGTTGACAGTTTTTCCTCGGTTCTGATTTCTCCATTGGGACCATACATTTTTAATGTGATTTTTGTTCGGCCATATTCAGTATCGACCAGAAAATTATATTCGCCGTTGTCATCGGTGGTTGTAAAATCGACCAGCTTGTTGTTGATATACAACTCCACTTCCCATCCGGGACCAATTCGATCGCTGAGGCTAATTGTCTGAAAATGTTTCCGTCTTATCTGAGGACGGTTGGTGAATAAAACACCCTTAAGGCTTCGGGCCAAATAGTTGCCGGAATTAATATTACCGGCTTCTGCCTGAGTGATATATTTCTTGTCATTAAAAACATAGTGCCATTTATAATTAACACTTTGTTGATTGAAACCAGATTTCATACTACCTGAGCCGGAAATAGCGAGATCACCATTTAGGATCATACTCCCGATCCCAAGATTGAGATAAGTGTCGCCGCCGGAGAAAGGGTTGCTGGAAACCATCCAGTCAACCACCCCACCAGAGAAAATCTCTTTTTCCGGCTGTATTTCATAGACATCTTTTAAGGCTACTTTTGTTTCTCTTAATTTTTTATGGTCTTGTTGCCTTTTAAGTCTCTGATAAATAGGGAAGTCCTTTTCAAGCGGCATGTAGATACTTAATTCTGAGAAATTAAAGAACAATTGCAGGTTAAATAGCTGTTTGAAAGCCTTGAGCTTGACATACAGATTGTATTCGGTAACAATATATGATGTACTGTCAAAAAGTATTTCTTGTCCGAAACATTTCGCCCTGTTTTGGGACAGGTTAATTTCATATTTATTATCAGGGGTGAGATATTTGCCTGAGAAAACGCCATGCAAAAAATCTTCTTTAATGTTAATTTCAAGAAGGGTAAAAAGTTCGTTTAGTGAAACATATATATCGGTCCCATCATAAAGAACAAAAATGTCCTTTTGCATCAGCCTCGGAATTTCAAGTTTGACCACAATCTCTTCAGTTTCCTGAGATTGGGCCATTCCAACAGGTGATATAAAAGTAATCAAAACAATCAAGAAAAGAGTTATTCTTCCAATAAACCGATTTATGTTTCTTAAACCAGACATAGCTTTTAAATTATTCTAAATCCACAAATTCCATTTTGTTACGGTACCGTTAATGTGTATTCCAACCGATTACCAGAAATTAACTCGTTAGCCGGAACATCATTACGACCATCATTTTCAATAACTATATCAACATGGAATGGCTGTCTGTAATCGCTGATGCCAACCGGCAGATCGACCCGTCGTTTGATATCATCATAAACGGCAATATTGATTCGCCGGGTTGTGATTTCAACATCGTTGGCGTCATAGAGATTGCATCTGAGAACACCGACATAAGAGACATTACCCTGATTTTCCATATCAATCGAAATTGCTACAAGTGAATCTGATCGTTCAATTTCGGTGTCAATTACACCGAGTTTGGCCATCAGTTCGCCAGTCCGATACTTTAAAACTATTGCCGTTTCCATGACCATATTCAGCCGGGTTGTGATAGATTCCATATTTCCTGCATCAGGCAGTTGCGCCTGGCTATCCTGTGATCTGACAACAATCCTCGCCCAATATTCGCCATCAGGAATATCTTTGGGCGGATTAGCCACAAATCTTACCACTTGTGTGGCACCCGGTGCCAGCACCACCCGTCTTGGAAAGGCTCTGATCCAGTTCATAGCTGAACGGGGATGATTAACTTCGGATGTGTCCTGAAGTCTCAGTGTTACATTGCCGAGACTATCGGAAAGCGGAATACCGAATCCAAATCGAATCGAGACCTCTATGGGGGAATCGGAAGGATTTTGGACTGTCAATCGTCCGGTTCTGTCATTTTCTGAGAGAATGACAGATGTCGGAGCCACGAGGACTCCGGCAGTTAAGCTTATAAATGGAAATAAAATCAGTACAATGAAAAAGACGGCCGGTTGCCGAAAAGAGTTCCACTTACATTTCATAATTTTACCATCCTATTGTATTTAAAAATTTACGTCTTCAAGGGGTCCGATCCATCAAACCCCTTGAAGATAATTTTGAAAATTATGTTTTCAAAGTCAAATCATTCTTTTGTCCTGCGTTCATTAATCTCCGGTATAGGCAGCGGTCAAGATTATATCAGCCGTATATGAACCGGCTCGCTGATCCGGGGCCGGATGAACCGTGCCGCCCAGATAAATCTGGATAATATCATCTGTTCCGCCTACGCCTGTGTCGGGAATATTTTGTGGGTCTTCTCCAACTATCGCACCCAGACCAACTGCGGCAGGTGTTCCAGCCGCCGTTGTATCAATTGTACAATCGGTAGCGCTAAAAGCAACCACCAGTCGATCCTGAACACCGGCACCTGCATTCCAGAGAAAATCGGGAAGTTGCATATGCATTGAAACTTCCTGATTGACAGTGCCTTCACCAGCAATCTGGAAAATACCGGCATTGGTAGCGTTGGTTCTGGCAATGGTTGTCACCACACCCTGAAGAACGTTACCGAAATCAAGATCCTGCGGGGCGGTTACAGCGAGTACCGCCAAAACGGTGGCTGTGGCTTGCCCGGTACTGACATCCTGAGCGTTGACTGTGGCGCCAAATGACAGGGTCAGTAGTATCAATGATACTGCAGAAAACAGTTTTGTTTTATTCCAACTAAACATTTTTTCTCCTATTAACTCCGCTTATCCAATCAGTCGCCTGTGTAGGCTGCGGTTAAAATAATATCAGCTGAGTAAGAACCAGCACGCTGGTCGGGAGTCGGGCTAACGGTTCCACCCAGATAGATCCGGATAACATTGGCTGCCCCGCCCATGCCGATATCGGCCAGATTATGCGGGTCGGTACCAACGACAGCACCAGCACCCGGTACATCCGGAGTGCCTGCGGTTGTATCAACAGTAGCGTCGGTGGTGCTAAAGGCGATTACCAGACGATCCTGGACACCGGCTGCGGCGTTCCAAAGATAATCGGGAAGCTGCATATGCATCGATACTTCCTGGTTGGCAGCACCTTCACCAGCAATCTGAAAAATTCCGGCGCTGGCAGCAACTGTTCTTGCGATGGTTGTGGGGACACCCTGAAGGATGTTACCAAAGGCAAGATCCTGCGGGGCAGTTACGGTTAATACAGCCAGAACGGTAGCGGTGGCTTGACCCACGGCAACATCCTGAGCTGAGACGGTGGTTGCTCCAACGAGCATGGCCAGGACAATCATTGTCACGGCGACCAGACTTACTTTTTTCATCCTTGAATAGACCTGCATGCCTATCTCCCTTTTTAATAAAATGTGCAATTAATTTCTTTACTGTTTAACTATTTAACATATCTGATTAATCGACAGCCCAAATGATTACTTAACAGTTTTTTAGAAAAATTTTTGCAAAATGCGATATTTTTTCCAAAAAAGTGGGAGGTCTCCCATATAGGATATTATCCCCACTTTGTTTGACGCAACTACAAGGGAGGCAGGAGGTTAAAAATTATGCACAATTGTTGAATAGGACGATTTTTGGTTTATAATAATTTCTCTTTGTTTGGCAGGCTTTCTGCAGTAGCTGGAATATTCCGGATTATTTTAATCTGAAAGTATCTTTACCGAGCAATAAACGTCACCGTGATCACCATATCGGCGGTATAATCTCCCGAATCCTGAAGCAGCTTGGGAACCACTTTTCCGCCTAACCAGATGGTGATCCCTCCCGAGCCGATGGCATAGCTGATGACATCCCAGGGGTTAAGATTATTATAATTCGGGCTGGTCTGATCGGGACTGGAGCTTGAGTCCATAGCACAATCGGTATTGTTAAAAATCATCTGCATATTGTAGGTGCCGTCATTCATGTAGGTCGGGAGTGTAAATTCGATGGTCACATCCGAGCCGGCGATTCCGGTAACAAGAAACTCCGCGGCTGGACCGGGGGTAGCCTTGTCAATTTTTTTGGGAACGCCGCCGAGGACATTTCCAAAAGTCAGATCATTGACAACCGAAACTCCGCTGACCTGTCCCCACGTTATCTTGGCCGAAGATAATAGAATCAATACAATACCAAAAGTAAGCAGCCAGCCTTTTATTTTTCCAAATTGAATCATAACTGAAATTATCGAAATTTATATAGCGATGTCAATATCGAAATTATATTTGTAAGCGATTCTAATTCTCGGTATAAATCAGTGTGATTTGATTTATCTCTGAAATAATGTTTGATTCTCCGTTCATGGAAGCTATCGGAAGAAGATCCTCTGATACCGAATAGGTGAGCTTTTGTCCATCCGCTGTTTTTATAATACAGATAGCTGATTGTTCGCTGGGTATTCGAAGAAGTAATTGGATTTCGGAATTATAATTTGAACTGGAACTCTCATTTTCAATTTCATTATTCTTATACTCTAATATTGAAAAACTGCTAAGACCCAATGGCTGTTCGACCGTAGCCGAAACCCTGATACTGGCCGAGACACCCGAATCTGAATATGAAATAGCAGCCATAAAAAGAAACAATGCGAATAAATATAAAATAAACTTAAGGACCACTTTTGGTATCCATTCTGATTTGATAAGTACATCAGAAAAATACCCAAAAGGGCTCAAAAGTCAAGCAATAACCTATGTCACGGCCGATTTAGGGCCGCTTGGGGGTCAAATAGCGCAATAACCGAACAGTTAATTACCGGTATATGTTATCGTTATGGTAACATCTGCCGCATAATCTCCGCCGGTTTGTGTAATCGCCGGACGAACCGTCCCACCCAGCCAGACATCCATCGCTCCGGTACCGCCGAGATTCAAAGTCGTTAATCCGCGCGGATCGATAACGCCGGTCGGGGATGACTGCCCGCCGCCGGTTTCATCATCATAAGAAGCGTCAGTGTCGACAAAAGCGATTGTCATCGTTGATGATGAATCAGAGGTATAAAGATTAGCCGGAAGAACAAAATCGACCGAGATCTCAGCGCCGCTAGTGCCCTGAACATGAAAGGCCCCGGCAAAACCGGAAGTTGCCTTATTTACCGATTTATCCACATCGGGCAAAACCGTGCCAAATATAAGGTTGTTATCGCCGACTACCGACATCGATGGCAGAACCGTTGCTGTGGCCGAAATCGAGGCGCTTTCCTGCGCCTGAGCGGCAGGAACTGCCCCTATCAACAGTATTGCTGCAAACAAAATGACCTTCAGCAGTTTTCCTTTTCTCATCTCGCTACTCCTTTAGTAAGACATAGTTGTTTGCCCGACTACAAGGCAACCAGCTTGCCACGACGAATAATTGTAGCTAACATAGTGTGCGACAACACGAAAGAGAGAAGAGTGAACACTGATTT
>JAUVBC010000235.1 GCA_030591405.1 Candidatus Zixiibacteriota bacterium | reverse complement strand
TTGAACTTTGATATTAAGGCGTGGTACCTTGGATTATCTTTCTGACTAACCGTTTGTATTCGAGCCGAATAATCAACATGTGTCACAGCCGGGATTTTGCTTCTGATAATATTTAATTTATCAAGTCCGGTTCGACTTTGATCTTCGATTGATATCGCTTCGTGATATTTATCTTTCACCTGCGCCGTTAGCAGCATGTATGGTGAAGCGACCGGCAGATCAAAGTATTCAGAAACATCCTCCTCCAAAACCGATGGTGCAAACGGTCGAAACGACTCACGAAACTTGATCTTTTGGTTGATATCTGATTGCATCGTTTCAGATCGGGCATCACCGAGAATCGACCGGGCCCCAAGAGCCCGTGGTCCGAACTCCATCCGGCCGGAAAACCACCCGATTATTTTTCCATCGGCAATTGCTTCGGCAGTTTTATCGATAGTTTTATCTTCAGTATGTCGGGTGTACGGATAGTTATTGTTTCTGCAGAAGATTTCGATTTCGTCGGTTGTCCATTCAGGTCCAAGATATGAACCGCCTTGCGAATCATTACTTGTACTATCTGATAATCTTTTATTTTCGAGAACATGATACCAGCCAAAAAGAGCCGCACCAACTGCACCTCCGGCATCACCGGCCGCCGGTTGGATCCATATCTTATCAAAGATATTTTCTTTCAATAACAAACCATTGGCGACACAGTTTAAGGCTACACCGCCAGCGAGACAGAGATTGTTCTGACCGGTCTGATTTCGAATATGGCGCGCCATTCTTAATATTATTTCCTCTGTTACTTTCTGAATCGAAGAAGCAATATCGATATATTTTTCGGTGATCTCCGATTCCGGTTGGCGGGGAGGACCTTCAAACAGATCATGAAACTTTTGCGTCGTCATGGTCAGGCCTGCACAGTAGTTGAAATATTCCATGTTGAGTCGAAAACTACCATCGCTTTTGAGATCAATCAGGTTATCGAGAATGGTTTTCATATATTTGGGTGTTCCATAAGGCGCCAGCCCCATCATTTTGTATTCACCAGAATTGACTTTAAAGCCGGTATAATAGGTAAAGGCAGAATAAAGAAGCCCCAGACTATGCGGGAAATGCAGCTCATGCTGCAATATTATTTTGTTATCCACGCCAATACCGTAGGAGGCTGTTGCCCATTCGCCGACACCATCCATTGTTAAGATAGCGGCCTGATCAAATGGTGAGGGGAAAAAGGCTGAGGCGGCATGAGACTGATGATGCTCCGGAAAAAGAATATCACCTTTATACCCCGGTAGTCCTTTTTTTATCAGTTCACTCATCCAGAGTTTTTTCTTCAGCCAAAGCGGCATAGCGAGAAGAAATGACCTGATTCCGCGAGGTGCAAAAGTCAGATAGGTCTCCATCAGTCGCTCGAATTTTATCCATGGTTTATCATAAAAGGCGACCAGATCGATTTGCTCTGAACTAATACCTGCTTCTTTTAGGCAATATGCGGTTGCCTGTGCCGGAAAATTGTGGTCATGCTTGATACGACTAAAGCGTTCTTCCTGCGCAGCAGCTATGATTTTGCCATCGCGAACAAGACAGGATGCGCTGTCATGATAATAAGCCGATATTCCAAGGATATTCATAATCTGATAATAAATTATCTATCTCTTTATTACCACCAATATTTTGCATAAAAAAAACGGCGCCGGAACGCCGTTTTGATATAACGCAGGATAATATATTATTGTACTAAAGCCATTTTTTTGGATTCGGAGAAATCATTAGCGTTGATTCGATAGAAATATATCCCAGATGAAACCTTTTGTCCATATGAATCGACCCCATCCCAGATAATCGAATAATTTCCGGCCGGTTTGATTTCATCGACAAGTCTGGCTGTTTCCTGCCCAAGAATGTTAAATACCGATATTGTAACATGGGCGGTGACCGGAATAGAAAACTCGATTTTTGTCGCCGGATTAAACGGATTGGGATAATTTTGCGCCAGGTGAAAATCATCAGGTAAAATCAGCTCATCGGTTTCAACATCAAGACTAAGTGATTGGGTCTTAATCGCAATCACGTTGGATAGTTCTGACCAATTGGCGGCCTCATCGGCGGTCATAATAGCGATATAATACCAGGTATCAGGATCAAGGTTGGCAATTGTATAGCTTTCCTGATTCCCGCATGGTTGCGGGGTTGGTTCATCATCAGCCTGACTACAACCGACCCAGTTGCCGGAATTGACCAGCATAGTTGCATAACGAATATCATATAGGGCGGCGGTACCTGCTGTGCCATTATCTCCGGGTGCCGTCCAATTGATAGTTATAGTAGTCGGCGTCACATCACCAGCATTGATCGGTTCCACTATTACCAGAAGTAAAAGGGAAAAAACAGCACTAATGGTTAATATTGAAACGGTTTGTCCTAATTTCTGATGCAAAATGCAAGCCCTTTTTTTCATTTTGTTCTCCTTAAATTTATCGTCAGCATATTATCCAGGATTTAGTAAGTCAAAAAGCGGGCCGAAACGGTGCGATTTTGCTAAGGCTATGTATGACAAGCGGTATTGCAGCTATTGGTGGGAATTATGAACGGTATATGGCCAAATTTTCTGTGAGATTTATAGACATTGTTCATGATTTGAACATGAAATGGAACATGTTTCATTTTGATGAAACAGTTGGAACAGGCGATAGGAAAAATTTATCAGATAATATTCTGAATAAATGGCATAAAAAAAGCGGCCGGGGATTTTAACCCGCGGCCGCCATAAATTAGTCAATATTTGGTAAAATTGGCTATTTAATACCGAAAAACTCCAAATAGGAATCTTCGTTAAAGCCGATAATCAGCTTCTTTCCCATCCGGATAGTTGGCGCTCTCAGATTCCCGGTTCGGCCCAGGATCTTTTTTTCAAAAGCTTCTTTGTCCGGTGTTTCCTTTTTTAGATCAAAGACAGCCGTCTTTTTTCCTCTGGCGACATAAAGCTTGTTGGCCGATGCAAATAAAACCCGCGCCTCTTTTTCCCTGAGAATATTTTTTCTGGCATCGACTTCTGTTACGGTTTCGATTTTGTGTTTAGCGAGAAACTCCCGCGTCTTATTGCATGACTGTCAGCCACCACGACAATAAAACCAATCTATTTTTGGCATGAGATTGCTCCTTTTAGAATCACTTAATATCACATTTTAAAAACAATTGTTGACATACCAGAATTACAATTCATATTGCACTGCCCAGATATTGTTAAGGATTTAATGTTATGAAATGTTCTTTGTGTTTACAAGAGAAGAAACTTATCAAATCACATATTATTCCCGAATTTTGTTTCAAGCATTTATATGATCAAGGTCATAAATATCATAATCTTTCTACATCGATGGATGAAAATAATTTCACCAGGCAAAAGGGAATATGGGAAAGATTATTGTGTCTTGAATGCGACCAATATTTAAGCAGATTTGAAACCTATGCGGCAAAAATAATTGATGAGGATATTTATAGAAGATTTTTTTGTTCAGAAAATCCAATAACCTTGTCGGGGATTGATTATCCAAAGTTTAAGATATTTCAATTATCTCTTCTGTGGCGCGCAAGCATTTCAAAAAATCAATTCTATTCTGGAATTAGATTGGGTCCACATGAGGATAAAATTAGGGAAATGATTTTACATGAGAACCCAGGAAAACCCCATGAGTATGGCTGTCATATGCAGGGAATAATCGAAAAAAGTAAAGTTGTAAGGGAATTTATATTAAAGCCCGATACTATTCGAATTGATGGATATAAAGCTTGCAGATTTATTTTGTGCGGTTGTTTATGGGGTTTTGTTGTGTCTAGTCGCTCCCAGTTTTTTAAGGGGTGCGATCTATTTCTGAATGAAAGCGGTCATTTAGTTTTGCCTTGGGAGATTGCTAAAAAAACGAATTTACTTTCAGGGTTAGCACTGGAATTAAGTAATGCAGGTAAATTGATATATTAAAAAAAGCGGTCAAATAAAATTTGACCGCCCTAAAAAATCTGCTAAATAAAACTAATTCATAATGATAACATCTATTCGGCGATTTTTGCCACGGCCGTCAACTGTCTCGTTTGATGCCACCGGCTTGTGGGCACCATAACCGATTGCTTTGATCTTATCAGCACTGATAAGCATCGCCTGACGAAGATACTGCATGACCGAGTAGGCACGTTTTTCGGACAATGACGTATTTGCCGCCGGGTTTCCGCGCGAGTCGGTATGTCCCTCGAT
>JAUVBC010000309.1 GCA_030591405.1 Candidatus Zixiibacteriota bacterium | reverse complement strand
CTGAATATCATAATAAAAAGGGAGAATACTCCCTGGCTATTGAGCATCTCCGAGTAGCAACAGATAATCATCCCGATTCGTTCCGACCGATTCTGGAATTAGCCCAGCTATATTTAGCGACCAATGAAAAAGAGAAAATAAAACAACTATTAGATAGCTGGTCAAGGAGACGGGAATCAAGAGAGCTTGAATTTAGGTGTCTGGTTTGCGACCATAAATCTACAGAAAAATTTTGGCTTTGCCCTTCTTGTCAGACCACAAATAGCTTTGTAAGATAATGTTTCAGGTTTTAATAATTCTTTTCATCTCGATTCTGTTTGTTTCTTCTGTATTATCCTCACCAATCAATGATATGATTAAAAAGGGTCGGATCGAAGAAGCGCGGCAGGAAATTGAGCGGCTTTCGACAGCATCTTTGCGCGATGGTAATCTCCTGCATTTTCAGGCACTTATTGAAGAAGATGGTGAGTCATCCTTAAAATTTCTTGAGGCCGCTGCCGGGGCCGGATTATCTCCCGAATTTTTGGAGGAAAATACTTTTAAAATGGCCTTGTATTATTTGGCCGACGGAGATTATAAAAAATTGGAGACGGCCGCATCGGCATATTTGCAATGGTGGGAGAACGGACTCTATCGTTCAGATATGCTCAGAACCGAGGCTTATGCTAATCAGAATGGGAATGATAAAGAGCGAGCCAATCGACTCCTCGGAAACCTGATAAACGAAAATGAGGGGACACCAATAGGTGCAATTGGTTTACTTGATCGGGCCGTATCATTGTATGATAAAAAAGTTTATATTCAGGCCCAAAAAATTTGTCGTCAATTGGCTAACAGTCGCCACGAAGATGTGATTCCGCCTGCCTTATATATGTTGTCATATTATTCCATTGAACAAAACAGAATTGATGATGCCATCCTTTATTATAATCTTTTAAAGGAAGGTTACCCAGATGCTATTGGACTAGATGATCTGGTTGATAGGTTTACCGGAATCGAAAGTAAGGACAAAAACCAGACAGCCGAGGAGATTACCGGCACTTTTTATTCAGTTCAGGTGGGCGTCTTTTCAGTAAGAGAAAATGCGAGAGCTTCATCTAAAGCTATGAAAAAATATGGCAAAAAAGTAGACATAGAAGATAAAAAGATTTCCGATAAAAAATATTATGTCGTTTATGTCGGCCGTTTTAAATCAACCGATGAAGCTATCGGATTCAAAGCGATTTTAGAAAAATCGGAAAATGAAGCGTATCAGGTTGTTGCGAGATGACACTATCCGCGCCAAACGGCGATGGCCTTACGCCTCTGATGCGCCAGTATAATCAATTCAAAACACAATATCCCGACAAAATCCTGTTTTTTAGAATGGGAGATTTTTATGAGATGTTCGGCGATGATGCCGTTAAAGCGGCGCCGATCCTTAATATCGCCTTAACGACTCGGGGGCATATCAACGGCAAGAAAATCCCACTGGCCGGGGTTCCGCATCATGCGGCTGAAAAATATCTGACCAGACTGATAAATGCCGGGGAAAAAGTTGTAATTGTCGAACAGGTAGAGGATCCCAAATTGGCCAAAGGAATTGTTAAGCGGGATGTGGTGGAGATTATTACTCCGGGAACATCAACCATTGAGGGTACTCTTGATGATACCAGTCATTATTATCTCGCTTCACTTCATATTGGTAAAAAATCAGAAATAGGTTTGGCCCATATTGATTTGTCAACCGGCCGCTTTATTATTGATGAGGGTGCACCTGATAAAATATTTGAAAAACTTCGGGTTCTCTCACCAAGAGAAATCCTTTTCTCAAATGAACACAAAGAAAATGAGATCATTCTGCTGTTGGGGAAACAATCAGATTTTAACCTGACCGGTTACGAAGAATGGAATTTTGATTATAAAACTGCAACTCGTGAACTGTCTGATTTTTTTGGTGTCAATACGCTTGATGGTTTCGGAGTCTCTGAATTTAAAAATGGGCTGATCGCCGCTGGAGCGATTTACCGTTATCTCAGGGAAAATAATAGAACCAGACTAGATCATATAAGAAAAATTACCATCTCTGATTCTGATAATCATATGATGCTTGACTATAACAGCATTCGAAATCTTGAATTGGTCAAAAATCTGTCAGAAAACAGCGAGAAGGATTCTTTGTATTTTTCGATGAATCGAACCTGCACCCCGGGAGGGGCACGTCGGCTAAAAGAGAATATTCTGCATCCATATAAAAAATTAAAACCGATTTTCTATCGTCAGCAAGGTGTCGAAGAACTGTTCAAGAAGCGCGATCTTGCCGTTGAACTGCCGATTCTCCTGAAAAAATTGCCGGATATGGAGCGATTGTCGGGGCGGCTTGGTATGCGGAAAATAAATCCAAGGCAATTGGCTCATCTCAGTCTTGGCTTGACCTCAGGTAATATAATTATTGAAAAGCTGAGAGGTCTAAAATCTGATATACTTTCCAATATTTCCAAAACCTATCCTGATTGCAATACTTTAATTAATCTCATTTCATCGGCTTTAACAGATGAACCACCACTAGTTTCGAATAAAGGCGGCCTTTTAAAAAATGGATATTCCGAAGAACTGGACGAATTAAAGGCATCGATTTCGGGTGCCAAAGATTATATCGCATCGCTCCAGAATAGTGAGAAAGAAAAAACCGGGATATCAACACTCAAGGTCGGATATAACAAAGTCTTTGGTTATTTTATCGAGATAACCAAAATGCATCAGGATAAAGTGCCTGATAATTATATCAGAAAACAGACTTTGGTTAACGCCGAACGGTATATCACTCAGGAGCTTAAAGAAAAAGAGGATTTAATATTCGTTGCCGAGGAGAAGATATTTTCACTTGAGGAAAAACTGTATACTAAATTGGTTGATCAGGTGGCCGAGTCGCTTGAGGATCTGTTACTGGCTTCTGAGTGCCTGTCTGAGATCGACTTGATTACCTCTCTGGCGAATCTTGCCCATGAAAAAATGTATTGTTGTCCCTTGCTGAATGAGGGGACGGAGGTTGAACTTGTTGGGGGACGGCACCCGGTTATTGAGGGCCTGTTGCCTCCGGGCAGTTTCATCTCAAACGATTTGAATCTCTCTGATAATAAGGATAGAATAATGATCCTGACCGGTCCCAATATGTCAGGAAAGTCAACGTATTTAAGACAGATTGGGCTGATTGCTATAATGGCACAAATAGG
>JAUVBC010000002.1 GCA_030591405.1 Candidatus Zixiibacteriota bacterium | reverse complement strand
TACCGCATATAAAATCACCGTCAATTGTTGCGGAAATAATAAAACCAATATCTAATTTTAGGGTTACAACTTCTAATATTGGAATAGTTCCAAACATCTGAGTAGTATTATAATGAAACTCAGCAATATTTTTTAAACCGGTCATCCCGAATTTGCCATTGGCTGTGATTTTAAGATTATAATCATAGTTCAAATCGCCGCTAACAAATGAATGGAACAGATTTAATCCTTTTGAATTCATGCCAAAACCATATTCTAATTTGGGATCAAATGAAATGGATCCATCAATGACTTTAACATCAACACTAACACCTTGGGTGTTTCCGGCATATAGAGACATTCCGGACAAATCGATGCCTTTATCAGAAATTGAGACACCTTTGGCCGCTGAAACAAGATCAAAATTATCACCTCTTTTTGACACTTCGGCACCAGTCGTCAGATTTATTGTAGTATCTATTCCTCCGTTTATTATTGCATCAGCTAAAGTCGCATATTCGGTTTTTAGTTCCAACCGATCCGGATAGCGGGTGAGTCCGGTTACTCGTCTAATATAGCCTCCGAAGTTTGTCCCGATTATTATATCACCGATTTCTATTGAATTTGAATAATAATTACTGACTTCAAAAGTATAATTAATATGATGTGAATCGATATTGAATAGCTCAATACCATCCATATTATCTATTACTTTTAGGTTGTTGGCTAAAATAGTTTCACCATATGGCGAATCGCTCTGAGTTGGATATTTGCCGCAAGAAATAAACAGATAAAACAGAGTATAGAGAACAAGGGCTAAAATTATTGGGCGTTTTTTCATTCTTTTCGGCTCCCAAAAATCCAATTTGATGGCGGTTAGGGAACTCAACCAAATAATAAGTATGAGTCCGCCATCAGTCAAGTCATTATATAGACGGGTAATATTCGCGATTGTTCAAAATATCAATATCAGAATTGAAATTTATTGGAATTAATAGCTTAAGAAGCGATTTGATAACTTAATGCTTGAAATCAAGATTTTTGGAATAAATCTTACCAATTCTCCAAACCATGACATCCATTAGGCAGTCCGGAACATGTCCCATTGGAAAAATTGCCGCCAAATGAAAAACTCACCGTTTTTTCACTATCAATATGATATTGAGGACCGATGATTTTATTGTATTGCCCCTGAGTCAGGTTATGACAATTTCTGCAAGCAATTTCGATATCAACATAATGTTTTTTATGTTTGCCGCTCAGATCCTCCGGATTTGTTCCAACATCATGACAGGATCCGCAATTGGCCTATCCCGTACTGGTCCAAATCGGATTGTTGGATGAATAACCTCCGGCAAAGTTTCCATGGCAATAGGTATTGGAACATTCTGCAGTTGTCCTATTCCAGGTAGATGAATTGCCAGCGAGCGGGCTCCAGTTTAGTTCAGCAATATTTCCATCTAAGTATTTCAGTTGCCAATGGGTTTCCAATCGGCAATTCTTATATCGATAATTTATCATTCCACCAAATATTCCAAAATCAGATAAAGATTGAATAGATTCAGGATCCTGATAATTTACCTCGCTGCCGGTATAAAAATCAAATTTACTACTTTTTATAAAATTACCCTTTAGCCGTATCCCGTCAATCAATCCGCCTCCAACGGAATTATAAACAAACTGCCTGCCAAAACGAATATCGATTCCTTGCGGAATATTTCTGAGTTTAATATAGGCATCATATATATACGTCTTTTGTAAAATAGATCACGGTGTCTTGCCCTATTATAATGAGATAAATTACTCATATTTTATCGGGAAAACCCTTGACACAGATGTCTGAATTTGTTATATATATTATTGAGGTAAGGGTTTAAAGCAGTTTTTTTGCTGAGCACACAATTACTGCGAAATACTATAAATGAATATTTTTGAGTGGGGTTTTTGGTCGTGGATTATTGGTTTTCTGGCGGTAATGCTAAGTGAACCGTTCATAAATTTTGTAATATACTCAGTATTTTCAACTTCAAATATTTTAGAAGGGGGTGATACTATTTTAATAGCCAACTACTTTTATTAATTAATTTCTTATCCGCATACTTCTGTAAGTTACTCTGGTTCAATCAATATATTTGAGCCAGATAAAAGTATTTATTTCCCGGAATATCCGGTAAATAAAAGACAAAATTCCTTCTTTCGCCAAAATGATTTATTGGGAACCGGGAGAATAAATGGGAATCAAAGTCCAAATCATTAAACACTACTTTCGTGTTTATCGTAGGGGAACATCAAATTTTAGCAATTCTATTGTAGTGACCTATTTTTCTTTGTCGCAAAAGATTTGGAAGAAGGAATTATTATCTTTTAAATGCTGTCAATCAAATTTGAGTTCTGAATAAATCCATTGGCAGTTTTTATATATATGGAATTAAAATATTTTATACAGGCTAAGGGAGAATATTTCATGAAAACAATAAAATGTAAACTTGTGGGAGTTATTGCGATTTTGCTGATGACCTTTCTGGTTGTCAGTGCAAATGCGGCCTTAATTCACGTGCCCGCAGATTATGCGACCATTCAGGGGGCTATTGATGTAGCCAGTTCTGGTGATGTCATCTACGTGGCGGCAGGAACATATTACGAAACGCTTAACATCCCAAATGCTGACCTTTCAATTATTGGTGCAAACCGGGCAACGGTGGTCATTGACCCGACCGGTTTGGCAACTAATAACTCAGGTATTTATGTGGCTGGAAACAATGTGACCCTGCAATCTTTGACTCTGCAGTCCACCGTCACGAACTCAATACCACGTTATGGCATTAAATTCGGCGAAGTAGATGGTTGTACACTCGCGGACGTGACCGTCCGGAGCGCTTACCGAAGCGGCATCGATGCCCTTGGCACAAGCCATCTAACAATTTCCAATGTATCTTCTCAAGACAACGGCGGACATGGCCTCTCACTTGTCGATTGCAATTTTGTCTCTGTCACAGATATAACTCTCAGCGGCAATGCTTGGCAAAATGTCAGTGTCGCCACCTGGGGTCGCTATACTCCTTTGGGTACAAGCGGCATTTTCTTCACCGGCACAAACAGTTTTGGTGATCTTTTCCAGTTGGAAATGGGCGATTATAACAACCCGGGTGTTCCACCCGCAGGTGAGGCCATTATTACCTATAGCACTAATCCAATTGATGGTGCCGATGTGACCGTTCAGGCCAGCGACTTTGGTTTCGCGCTACATGGTACACAGGATGACAGCCCCGATCAGACACGTATCTGGTTTTTCTCTACATTTGCGAATGCATCTCTGTTACCGCCAATGACTCCCATTGGACACTGGACCGGTGAGGCTATGTATATTGAAAGTCTCACTGATGACACACAGCTTTACGCAACCCCCGGATGCAGTATCCAGGCGGCCATTGATGCGGCAACAGCTGGTGATGTCATCAGCGTAGCGGATGGAACATACGGAGCTGATCCGGCAACGGGCAAATGCGCATACATTACCAAAGACGGCCTCAGTCTCATTGGCGAATCTGAAACCGGCACGATCATTGATGGCGCTATTGGAGGTGTGGGTAGTTCTGGTTCATACTGGCCCAAAGGTATCCACATCCAAGCCAATAACGTTACTATTCAGAACTTCACTGTCCAAGGATTCACCGGAGACCTCGTTAGCTCCGGTGGGTATGGTGTACTTCACCGGGATTACGCTCATGATACGCCTGGCGAAGGCTATATATTTTATGACGGTTGCTCCGTGGATCACGTTACGGTTCATAGTTGCTACTCGGTTGTCTACGCCCTCTGTTTTACTAATTTGACAGTGACCGATTGCTACCTCCACGATAACTACTCGGACGGGATGTTCATTGCTCGCGGGTCGGATGGTGCTATCATCCATGATAATATTGTGATCAACTCGGGCGATCAGGGAATCTGGGTTGGCAAGTGTTGGTCAGGGCTTGATCCGTCCGACAACGCCACCATCTATAACAATACCATCAATGGTGCTCGTGAAGGTGGAATCTGCTTTGTAGGCTCGGACGTGGCTGAGATATATAACAACTCCATTACCAATGCTGCCTCTGAAGGTTGGTCAGTTGGCGCGCTCAACCTTAAAGATGGACCTACCAACGTAAACGCTTACGGCAACAGGATATTCGATAACGACGGCGTTTGGAACGGTTACAGTGGCCTCGGACATGGCGTTGGAATTGATGGAGGTGCTGGAAACATAAATCTGCACGACAACGCTATCTACGGAAATACCGGACTGGGTGTCTATAACGTTTCAACAAGGGCCTTCTCTGGCACATGGGAAATGCGCTTGATTGAGGACGAACTGCCATTTACCTCTGAACACATGACTTCCGGAATTTCCGATAAGAGCACTCGCGGATTGGTTCTGGCCGAAGATAACTGGTGGGGTGACGCCGCCGGCCCATTTAACGCCACTACCAATCCCAGCGCCACGGGAGATGCGATAAGTGATGATGTGGATTTCTCCCCTTGGTGGGGTGCAGATTACGTGGACGATCCGCACACCAGCCCCTGGACCTGGTATGTCAACACCTCCAACAATTCTACCATTCAGGAGGGAATTGATGCTGTTTCTGTAAGCGACATCGTCAATGTTGCGGCGGGGACGTATGTTGAAGCCCTGCTTATCGATAAGCCAATCACCTTGCTTGGCGCAACTGCCGGAGTAAACAAAAACGGTTATACGGTACCGACCGGTTATGCTTGGGATGACGCCGTTGAGACAATAATCATGCATCCCAACCCAGCGGGTGGATACACCACCATTGTCGATATCTATGATACCGATGATGTTACTTTTGACGGATTTATCGTTCAGGAACTAAGCGCTGTGGGTAACCTCAACTCATCGCTGCTTCGTGTCTACGCTTACTCAAAAGTGATAAGTAATATCAATGTCATAAACAGTATTATTGGCCCAAATACCAATACGGTTTCTCAGGATGGCACTCACGGGCGTATGGGACTCTATATTGTCAACCACCCCTACAATGATAATGGTGTTACCAACAGTACTTTCGCAGGTAACAAGATTTTCGATTGTAAAGGCAACGGCGATAATATATTTCTCTGGTCATCATACTTTGCTTATGGTGCCCCCGGACCGGCCTCAATGGCAGGGACTGTTATTGAGGATAACGAGATCTATGGTTCTCATCGATGCGGTATTGAGACTGCCGGTGGGTTCTCCGACCTCGTGATTCGCAATAATGAGATATATAGTAACAGCGAATTGCCGGGGGATGTTGTTGGCAAATTAAAATACGGACACGGCATATTGCTGATCCGAGGAAGTTCAGATAAGGTCTCGGATCCTTTGACGGCGTATGGTCCTGTAGATCTTACCATTGAAGGAAATAACATCTACGGTAATAGCAAAAATGGCATCTATATGGGGCCGAAAAATGATGGAATAGCAATCAACAACAATGCTATTTATGGTAATGGCTGGGATGGTGTGATGGTTGATCTACTCGGCACTTACTGGAATCCCCAATTTGAGCCGGAACCAACTGCTTTACAGTACTCATGTCTTGATTGCTCTAACGATATTACGGCATTTGAGAATACCATCTATGGAAATGGTACCGCGAGCTATTCAGCCGCCGATTTTGGTGTACAAGTCAACGGAGTTCCCACAAACGCCTTCGTTCTTGATGCAACCCAGAATTATTGGGGTACCCTTAATTGTTCGGAAATAACTTCAGATGTTTACGGCGAAGTTGATTTCGATCCATGGTGTAATTCAGATTTCTCATATTGCGGTTTTACCTGTCTGATTACCGATGCCTGGGTTGATGATGATTGGGTCGGCTCCGCTTATGGCGATTTAATCGACGGACATTACTTCGGATATGACGCCTTTGCGACTATTCAGGAGGCGATTGACGCTGTCAATGGCAGCACCGTCTATGTGGCAGCTGGTACTTATCGCGAACAATTATATATTGACAAAAATATCAATTTGCTCGGTTCCGGTTCCGGTGATTGTATTGTCGAAGCTCCTGATCCGGGTGCTCGTTCAACCTATTCGATAACCCAATGGACCGGTTCGGTCAAATCGATTGATGCTATTATTGGTGTTAATACGGCCGGAACGGTTAATATCGATGGTTTCAAAATAGATGGCCGTGATACAGGTCCGGGTAATTTTTATGGGGTTCACTTCTTTGATTCCGACGGTTCGGTGACCAATTGTATTATAGACAATGTCACCTATTCGGCCAGTCCCGGAACCCAATCAGTTGTTTCACTGGTCGCTACTCATAGCTTGGGTGCGACCTTTACTATCGATATTACCGGAATTACAATCCCGACCTTCCAAAAGGGCGGTATTGTTCTGATGGGCCCGGGGTGTAATTTCTCCGTCAATGACAATAATGTTACCGGTCAATCCAGTAGCAGTATTGCAGGCAACTGTATTCAGTTGAGTTATGGTGCATATGGTTCCACTTCTGGAAACTATGTCGAAGGCACCAGTTACACTGGCGACGATTGGGCTTCGACCGGTATCCTGCTCTTTGAGAGCGGCGATGTAACAATGGACGGCGATGAGGTTTATAACTGTGAATCCGGTGTTAATTTTAGTGACTGGGGCTGGGTCTATATTAGTCCGACTCCTGTAAATCTTGATTTTACCAATCTGAATCTTCACAACAATGTCTGGACTTTTGGTGTTCAGTTGAGTCGAGATAATTCTGATGTTAATTTGACCCTGAGCAATAGTAGTCTTCTTAATAATGGTGGCGATGGTCTTGAACTTTTTGGGACCGATCTTGATCCCTGGGGTGGTTCTTATTATACCGGTTGGGATAATGGTGATTTAACAGCCGTTATAACCGGTTGTACGATTACCAATTCTCTATACGATGGTATCTGGACTGCCGATCTTTCCGGCAATGTTAATAATGCTGCAGATATCGATATTCATGGCTGTTATTTTACAGGCAATACCAGTTCTGCTGTCAATAACATAATGACTCAAACCGTTGATGCTAGCGGTTGTTATTGGGATGATCCGACCGGCCCGATAGTTGGTTCCCGTTCACGTGCCACTCGTCAGGCAGGTAGCTTTGTCAGTCCTTATGGCGAAGACCTACCTAAAACGGCGGTCTCTTTTACTACCTCTGTTAATGATACCCGTGGCAGTGGTGAAACAGTTTTGGGCTCTGTATCCTATTCACCATTCTGGATGGCCAATTATATTGGCGATGCTCATACCAGCCCATGGTCATGGGGTGTTGATAATACCGGAACTATTGGCGATGGCTATGCTGCCGCATCTTCCGGTGATATTGTCACAGTTTATGCCGGAACTTATACCGAGCAGGTAACGCTTGCTCAGGGTAAAGATATAACTCTTGCCGGTGAAAGTCGCGATGTTGTAACTTGGGTTGCACCTGCAGGAAATAAATGTCTTGTTGGTGATATGACCGGATATACAGGTGATATGAACTATGAAGTCTCCGGATTCACCTTTAACTGCCGTACCGATGCTGCTACGACTTATGGTGTCGGTGTTTCAATCTACAGTGCTACTAATGGTCCGTTGATGCTCAGTATTCACGATAACAAGTTTATCGAGGATCGTGCCTCAGGTGATAATTCTCACTGGGCGACGTCTATCTTTGCTTGTCATAATCGGTATGCCGAGCGCGATGGCTTTGGTGATGCTCCGGTTTTGATATATAATAATATTGATGAGACCTGGGGTGGTATGACCATGTCCAACACGCGGGCATTTGATATTTATGGCAACACCTTTGATGGCTGCAGTGATGCCATTTATAACGGCCATGGATGCCCTGACAGCGATCCGACATTGTTCTTTGGAGATCATCATATTTATGAAAATATCTTTATGAATGCTACTGATGATCTGCATTCAAGCACAACTCCAGCTCTTGACTGGCAGTACTATGGTGCTGGTGTGGGAACGCATCTACCAAGCATTATTGAGGATAATACTTTCGAAGATAATGATGCCGCAGTAAGGTTTGTTTTTGATACCGATATGATATATCCTGCCCATGAAATCTCCGGCAATAGCTTTATCAATAATGGCATGGCTGTTATTGTTGATGGTGCTTTCGCTTCTACATTGGATGCCGAAAGTAACTATTGGGGCACGATCAGCTGTCCAGCCATAGCAACAATTGTTAGTGGTCCTGTTGATTATGAACCATGGTGCAATTCAGGCTTTACATTTTGTGGATTTTCCTGTTCTTTGGCCGAGATCTGGGTCGATGATGATTGGGTTGGAACCGTGGAAGGAACCGATATCGGTGGCCATATTTTTGGATATGACGCCTTTGATATTATTGCCGATGGCGTTAATGCCGTATCTGACGCAGGCATAGTACATGTTTTTGACGGCAACTATGGCAATCCGATAAATATCGATGGCCGCACTGGTATAAGCATCCTTGGCGAATCAGAAGTAGGAACAATATTTAAACCGGCCACAACGCTTGACTGGGGATTTGCTCCTTATGGAAGCGGACGACAGGTCGCTGTTCGTGTTGTCGGTTCAACAGGTATTACACTCAGCAATATGACTATGGACTTTGATCTGATTAAAGCAGATAATACGTTTGGATTGCTCTTCTGGAATTCGACTGGCGAGATTTCCAATAATACTCTGCAAAATATGAATACAGCTGGATATTATGAATTTATATCTTATCTCCGGGCTCCTGACTATACCGATGGTGCCAGGGCACAGATAGATATATTGAATAATACCTTCCTGAAAACCGGTCGTGTCGGAATCGTTGTTCATGACTATGTCAATACTCTCATTGAGGGTAATCAATTTGACAAAGTGGATGATGATTTTGGTTACGCGATTGAATTAGGTTCGGCGTCAACAGGCATAATCAGAGGTAATACATTTAGAAATTATGATACCTGGGCGGCGACAGATCAATCAACCGTCTCCGCTATATATGTGGAAAACTCCTTCACCATGGGAGTTGTCGATCCTATTAGTAAACCGGTTGTTATTGAAGGAAACGATATATCTAATTGTCAGTATGGTATAATTGTTGGAAACGAAGTTCCCGGTTATGCTGGAAATGTTGATATTGTTATTACTATCGAGGATAATACTATTTCTAATAATTCTACCACAGGTTCTTTATCAAGTGGGGGAATTATTTTATCCGACGAAGGTAAGGATGCCGGATCATCTATTATTGCGACAGTACATAATAATATGATCTTCAATAATGGTGATTATGGTATTTTAATAAATACCGATGGCAATGGTGACATTTCGGCAACGATGACCGAGAATATTATGGGCGATAACTTTACCGGTATCAGTATCAAAGATTATGCCACAACTTCGACAAGTTCATATAATATGGTCGTCCATCACAACTTCTTTGACAATTATCTGAATGCCGAAGATGATGTCGTGGGCGGATATTGGGATGATCTGACCACTAATGAAGGTAACTGTTGGAGCGATTGGGAAACAAACGTTGGTTATCCACTGCAATATACTGTCAGCGGTAACGCTGGAGCCCGTGACAGGAAACCGAATCGGGCCAATTGCGATGGTATGGGAGATTGTCAGACCGGTGAGGCTAACGGAGAAACACCGATTAACATCCTGGATATTGTTTATATTATTAATTATAAATACAAAGATGGTCCCGAACCGCAGCCGTATGCAATATGCAGTGGTGATCCCAATTGTGACTGTGTAGTCAATATTCTTGACGTTGTTTATCTTATTAACTTTAAATATAAGGAAGGACCTGATCCTTGCGGTGGTTCTGATTGGATGTTTGCATGTAAATTACCGATTAGGGGAGAGACACCTACATCGGCAATTTCAACTGATCCGATCAAAGATTTGATTCCTGCTAAATCATTACTGTTAAATGAACCGATAATGGATACGAAAAAGGTAAATACCTTTACAGCGTTCAAATAGAATATTTTAAAAATAATGGACCCGTTTTAGTCGCGGGTCCATTACTATACTAATATTTATTTAAATGGAATGAGTTTGAACTCACTTCCGGAAAATAATATATAACAAGGGCAGCCACAGATCTGGTTGCCCTTTTTTATTATAGTTAACTCCATTGCCAGTTTGCAGAATTATCAGCAATGGCACCACAGCGCTTCAAAAATATTAATTTAAATAGAGGGGTAACTTAATGTTTAAATAGAATCCCGTGTATTTTTGAATAATATCAATGCCGGAGGTCGGAATCGAACCGACACGATGTTGCCATCGGAGGATTTTGAGTCCTCTGCGTCTACCAATTTCACCACTCCGGCATGAGGTAGAATATACAATTACAGATTAACAACTGTCAAGTTTATTATGAGGAGAAATAATCAGAATATCAATGATAAATTAATAATTTAGAAATTATAAACATCAGTTGAATCTTCCGTCAAATTATCAAAAGTCTCATTCTGGGCATTGGGGTCATACAATCCTGCCGAAGGGTGCAGGGGACAGGACTCAATTGGCACATTTTCTTCACGATAGATTTCATTTCGCACTTTTTTGCAGCGGTCGGTCGCCAGCTTTCCCGATTCCAGGCAAACATCGGCAAAAACAATTCCGTCGGGTATCTCAAAATCGACCACGGGTAATGATTCATGTGCCGCTTTCATAATAGCTGTCCAGACCGGAAGGGCATTTCTTGAGCCATCCTGATTGCGACCAATTGAAATTTTGCTGTCAAATCCTATCCAGACACCGGTTGTGATCTGAGGCGAATAACCGACAAACCAATTATCGCACCAATTATCGGAGGTTCCGGTCTTTCCAGCCGCGGGGCGAGTGAAACCCATCCAGCGGGCCCTTTGGCCGGTTCCGCCCGGTTGCATAACCGATTGCATCATACTTACCATGATATATGCGGTTTGCGCTGAAAGCACTTCATCTTTTTGGACAACAGTATTATCTTCCAAAATATTTCCGTACCGGTCGGTAATTTTGGTGATAAAACGGTAAGGGATTTTTATTCCGCCATTGGGAAAAACGGTGTATGCTGAAATCAGATCGATCGGTCTGACCTCGGTTGCTCCCATAGCCAGCGTTGGATATGGCTGCAACGGTGTGGTTATTCCCATTTTATTTGCATAGAATATGGCCTGTTCTGGACCGATTTTCAGTATTAATTTTACCGAAATCAGATTTCGTGATTTACGAAGCGCTTCACGAAGAGTCATCTCGCCCTTGAATTTGGAATCATAATTATGCGGCCGCCAGTCGGGTGCCCCCGGTATTTTTAGTTTGATAGAGTTATCATAAAACAGATCGGCCGGATTATA
The DNA here is from genome assembly GCA_030591405.1 of Candidatus Zixiibacteriota bacterium. Taxonomy (GTDB): domain Bacteria; phylum Zixibacteria; class MSB-5A5; order GN15; family PGXB01; genus JAAERC01. The sequence continues at coordinate 11,099 of JAUVBC010000002.1, read as the reverse complement.
ACCATTATCAATTGCAGCTGTGTAAATAAATGGCTTAAATGCTGATCCGGGAGTAAGAAGCGATTGAACGGCGCGGTTCCATTTTGTTTTTTCGAATGATCTACCGCCGATCAAGGCCAGTACATCTCCGGTTGCATTATCGATTGAAACGGAAGCGCCTTGAATCTGCTCATAAACTCTAATTGAATCGGTCAACGGATCGGCAAGAGAATCAGTTGTGTCCGGGATTGCATAAGTATAGGTTGGATTGGTTGGCTTATGAACGCGCTCCAGCCAGGCTTGCAAAGAATCAAGCTTCTTTTTGACTTCTGTTTCGACAACCTGTTGTAAATCCCAGTTTAGGGTCGTTATCACTTGCAGACCACCAGAATATAGCGCTTTCTCGCCATATGTTTCAAGAAGATATTTTCTTATTACTTCCGTAAAATATGGAGCGCGACCAGGTTCCTCGACAGGTGGATTTAGCCCAGAGGGGAGAAGAATAAGGGAATCATATTCGGACCTGGTTATTTTTCCCCAATCAAAAAATGAATACAAAGAACGATTGCGGATTCTAACAGCCGCTTCCGGGTCTTCGAAAACTTTGGCGGAATAACGACTGGGCCCCTTAAACAGCCCAACCAAAAAGGCACAATCACCGACACTCAGTTCTTCGACCGATTTATTAAAATATCTTCTTGCCGCCGCCGCTATTCCATATGTACCCCAACCAAAATAGTACTCATTGAGATACATCTGAAGGATTTCTTCTTTGGAATAGGCGCGCTCAAGTTTAACGGCTGTCATCGCCTCCTTAATTTTCCTCTCGAGTGTCTGCTTTCTATTAAGGAATAGCATCCGCGCCAATTGCTGGGTGACTGTCGATGCTCCCTGAGTAATTCGCCAATTGGTTATATTAATCAGCATGGCGGCAACAATTCGTTTTACATTAACTCCCCAATGATTCATAAATTCCCTGTCCTCAACCGCCATAACCATATCTGTCATTTGTTTGGGGATTCTACTATAGGGCGTGAGAACGCGGTTTTCATTAAAATATTCCTGTAGCAAAGTTCCGTCAGAGGAATAAATCTTTGTTTTCAGGGATGGTTCAATGTTATGAAGTTTTGTAAAAGATGGTAAATCTTTTTGATAGACTATATAAGTTCGATATCCAACAACAATAAAAAATATACAGGTCAGGATAATTAAAATCACCAGTGATTTTTTTAATCCAAAATTTTGGAATCGTTTACTTTTGAGCACAACATTCATAGGGACTAAGAAACATCCTTTTTATAATTCAAGTCAAGTCCAAAAGAATCATGAACAGCCATAATATTAAATATATTTGTTATACACATCTAATCATCGACCAGTTGATTAAATAATTAGCCCTTGCAATATCGGTTTTGATTGTTTATTCTGGATTGTTTGACGGCCGAAATGTCTCAATAGACAACGATTTAAGCCGATAATAAGTTAATAGTCGTTAAAAAATAGAAAGTGCTATGAAAACAGAATTTAAAGAACAATATGAATTGATTTCACGTGGCGCTGTTGAAATTCTGCCTGAAGGGGAATAAGAAAATCGCCTTAAAAAATCAATAACTGAGAATAAGCCGCTAAGAGTCAAACAGGGATTCGATCCAACGGCACCGGATATACATCTGGGACACACCGTTGGTATCAGAAAGTTGAAACAGTTTCAGGATTTGGGGCATCAGATTGTCTTGATTATCGGTGATTATACAGGGTTGATCGGTGATCCATCTGGTCGTTCGGTAACGCGTCCGCAATTGACCTATGATCAGGTTATGGCCAATGCCGAAACATATCAAAACCAGTTTTTCAAGATCCTTGATAAATCCAAAACTGAAGTTCATTTTAATGGTGAATGGTTCTCAAAAATGAATTTTCAGGAAATTATGAATTTGGCCTCTAAATTTACCGTAGCACGGATTATGGAACGGGATGATTTTGAAAAAAGATATAAAGCCGGCAGTCCGATTTCAATCCATGAACTATTTTATCCATTGATGCAAGCTTATGATTCTGTTGCAATAAGGGCTGATGTCGAAATTGGAGCGACCGAACAGAAATTTAATCTTCTTACCGGTCGTGATATTCAGCAGGATTATGGTATTAAACCGCAGCTCGTTCTAACGACGCCGGTTCTGGTCGGTCTTGACGGACACCAGCGGATGTCAAAGTCAATTGGTAATTATATCGGTATAGATGAATCGCCCAAAGATATTTTTGGCAAAGTGATGTCAATTTCTGATAATATGATTTATTCCTACTTTGAGCTTGTCACAGACGTGTCGATCGATCGTCTGGCCGAGATAAAAGAGATACTTGGAGATAAAAACTCCAACCCGATGAACATAAAGAAAGAACTTGGTGAAACATTGGTTGCGATGTATCACTCCGCCGAAGCGGGGAAGGGCGCAAGAGAAGAATTCGAGCGGATATTTTCCAATCACGAATTACCCGATGAGGTCCCGGAATTTGATTGTTCTTCTTATAAGGAATCGGTTTGGATTGTGACGATTATGACTGATAGTAAACTTTCCAAATCGAATGGTGAGGCACGCCGTTTAATTAAGGGCGGTGGTGTTTCGATAGATGGAGAAAAAATAAGCGATGAAAATCTGGAGTTGAATATAAAAGATGGCATGTTGTTGAAAGTCGGGAAACGAAGATTTCTAAAACTAAAAAGAAAATGATTTTTTGAAACTTCTCCGGCTTTCGGTCATTATAAACAATATGAAAACTGCTTTTAAAATATGGATTATCATTTGTCTGGTGACAATTGTTTCCGGATGCGGTGGTGGAACCAAAATTCTTGGGATCAATGAGCGGGAAATAAATCGTCCAAAACTACCATCGCAGGTTAGAATCGATCCCCACGCCTGGAATTTCTTTATAAATGGAACTATCTTTGAATCAATGGGTGAGATTTATATGGCGAAAGATCAGTATGCCCGAGCCCTTGATTCGGTGCCAACGTCGAATGTTGTGAGATATTCTTACGCTTCAATGCTTTCGAAGCTAAAGGAATATAGAAAAAGCATAAATGAGGCTGAACTGATATATCCAAAGAATATTGACGATTGGTTACTTATCGGGAATAATTATCGCACGCTGGCAATATATGATTCATCACTAATGGCATATCATAATGCTCTTGAGATTGACTCCAATATTGTATCAATCTACTATTTTATGGGCGCATATTATCAACAGGCGAATAATCTTGATTCAGCCATATGGGCCTACCGGCATGTGGCCAGATTGGTTCCGGATTATAATTCCTTTCAGCAATTGGCAAATTGCCAATTAAAGGCCGGGAGAATTGAAGATGCCAAAAAAAGTTTTTATCAATCGCTGACCCTTGATTCCACAGTAAATAATGTTCGTTCTTATCTGGCCTTGTCGGCGATTTATGAAGAAATCGGCGATAAGGTTATGGCCGCCGAGATGACCGAATCGGCCGTGCGACTGGAACCGGATGATCTAATGATTCAAAATAGATTACTTAGATTTTATGAGGAAAACGGTCAACTGGAAAAAGGTATTGAGACTTCACGAAAAATTATTGCTCTTGACCCGGAAGATAAATCAATTAGACGGCGAATGGGGATTTTGTATTATCGCGCCGACAGTCTGAAACAGGCCGATTCATTGTTTGCAGCTTTGATCGACTCCGGAGAAAATAATCTTGTCAATTATTATTATGCTGGTCAGATTGCATTTGCTCAAAAAAATTATGAATCCTCCAAGAAACATTTTGGATGGCTAACGACCGAAGCTGATACTGTGTTGGACGGATGGATGAATCTGGCGCGAGTATATTTTGTTCAGGATTCACTTGATAAAGTAATAGATGTGTATGAAGCCGGTATCAATCATATGCCGACACTTGAAGATTCGATGATTATTTTATACTCAATGGCCGCTGCCAATGAATCGCGCGATAGTGTCGATTTGTCCGTAAGTCAGTTTGAAATTGTTATAAAAAATCAACCGGGAAATGGCTTGGCTTATAATTATCTTGGTTATATGTTAGCAGATCGCGGGATGAGGCTTGATTATTCCCAGCAACTTATTCTCAAAGCATTGGAATTGGAACCGGAAAACGGCGCTTTCATAGATAGCTATGGATGGGTTCTTTATCGGATGGGGGATTATAAAAAATCAATTAAGGTCCTTCTTGAAGCTTTAAAGTATAATAGTGGAGACCCTGTTATATTTGAGCATGTTGGCGATGCCTATGAAGCATTGGGTAATTATAATAAGGCGAGAGAATTTTGGGGTAAGGCGTTTGAGATGAACCCGAATAGCGATTCTATTAAAGGGAAATTATATCAGTGACCAGTTGTCTGAAATTCAGGCTTTATTTTCTCCTATTCTTATTGGTTACTTCATTAATATTTTCATGCGCTGAGGTTGCCGGACCTCCGGGCGGTCCCAGAGACAAAACGGCACCGACTATCACTTCAACAACACCTTTATCCGGTAGCGTTAACACAAATATAGACAATAAGATAACCATCGCCTTTTCCGAAGGCATTAATACCAAAGGAATCGAAGAAACAATCTTTATTACACCCCGGCCGGAAGGTAAACTAAAATACTCGTGGAAAAAAAACAGACTCTTAATAATCACACTTCCGGAATATTTCAAATCGAATTCGACCTATGTCGTGACAGTGGGGAGCGGGGTAAGAGATCTCCACGGAAACAAATTGGAGGAGTCCTTTTCGTTTGCTTATTCAACCGGGCAGACAATTGATGAAGGCAGTGTCGGCGGGCTGGTGTTTCAGGAAAACAAACTAACCGCGGGAGTTACAATTGGCTTATTTGATTATTCTATTTTGGATTCACTTATATTATTAGATTCACTTTACCCTCCATATCTAACCCAATCAGGAAAAAATGGGGAATTTGAATTTAATTATCTCCCCGATGGAAAATATTTGGCTTTGGCCTACGGCGATAAAAATAAAAATCAACTATTGAATTATCCATCTGAGATGTTTGGCCTGGCGGATCGATTTGTTGTTTTGGATAGTAATAAACAGGCCAGGACCTTAAATATTAATATGACCTCTGTTGACACAACATCGCTTTCAATTATTTCCACAACGTTGTCCCAGAATAATCTTGTAAAAGCGAGATTATCAAAAAGTATAACATCCGAAACTGTCTTTGAGTTTATAAAAGAGATAGCTCTGATATCAACGGAGAGGGAAGACAGCTTAATTATTGCCTCTTCGGTTAAGGAATCTAACGGCGGCGAGACGGCAGTTTTTAATTTATATTTTGCTAATCTTGTTGATGGTCTTTATAAACTCAGAATTGGTGAACGATTGTTAGCCGCTCTGGGCAGTGAATCAACATATATTGAAGGCGCCGAGCTTCAGGTTCAGCTAATGAGTGACAGCACAGCCCCGCAAATTGATTATTTCTCATCTAATCAGAAAACAATCTTTTTGGACGAGAACAGTTTTGAAATCGGCTTTTCCGAACCTATGAGTCAAAGTATAGAAGGGGACAGTTCGGTTTTGATATACGATAATGATGATATTCAAAAAGATAAAACTCTTAGCTGGATAGATGATTTTCGGCTCGGATTAAGACTTGATAAACCGGAATGGGGAAAAGTCTATTTTGTCGTTCTTGATGAGAAAAAATATTCTGATTTGGCCGGAAACAGTGTGGGAGATTCGATCTCTGTCTCTATGTTTAATACCTACGATTCTGATTCTCTCGGAGAAGCCTCTGGGCAAATAGAATATGGATTGCCAATTGATTCCAATGTTGCTTCTTATCTGACTTTTGGCGAGGTCTCCACTAAGAAACGGTTTATCCAAAAAGTTTCAGATAATCATTTCAGCTTTAATTTGCCTCCCGGCAAGTATCTTTTAAGTGGTTTCATCGATGCCAATAATAATGGCAATTATGATTCCGGCTCACTTTTTCCATTTGGATTGGCCGAAACGATGGCAATCGGAGCAGATACCATTCGTGTCAGAGCCAGATTTGAAACCGCCGGTCTGATTTTTAAATTCGAATAATTCATAGACATAAAAAAGCGGAGCCTTCAAGGCCCCGCTTTACAGTTTCTTTTATTCAGCACAAGAGCTATTTCAATTCGCCCCAAAGTGTTAAAGTCACCCGACGGTTTTTGGAAAAAGCATCTTTTTCATCCGGAAGTGCAACCGGCTTGGTTTCACCTTGGCTGGCTGTGAACATACGATAAAGAGCGATACCATATTGGTCGATCAAATATTTTTTGACCGCAGCAGATCTCTTCTCGCCAAGTTCAAGATTGTATTTGGCTGATCCGGATTGATCGGCATGCCCAACAATTTCCAAAAGTGAGCGGGCATAATCGGTCATTTTCATTCCAAGACCTTCAAGATTATCTTTGGCCAAATCTGTCAATTCAGCACTGTCAAAGTCATAGTTGACAACACCTTCCCAGATTACCTGATAGTTTTCAAACCCTTTTGATTGATTGAGGGCCAATTCCGTTTTATCGGAGAGATCGGTGGCGAGCGTCTGCAGTTTCTTTACGTCATCTGAATTAAGAGCTGCCTGAGCCTTTAATTCAGAAATTTGCACATCATTTACTGCCTTAGCTTCTGCCATCTTCTGATCTACATACCCCTTACTGGCACATCCGCTTATCAACAGAAGCGCAACTGCCATAAGTACTGTCAGAATTTTCAGCATAATGAACATATCCTTCCTAGTTACTAATAGGTTTACCTTAAATTTTCCCAATGATATAGTCAGTTTGATAAATAAGTCAAGATAAATTTTAATTATTGTTTGACAGCTCCAGAGGTAATTCCGGATACAATATGTCTTTGAAAGAAAAGAAAAGCGGCCAAAACCGGGACCACCGCCAGCGCCGACCCGGCCATCAGGTGCGGCCAGTCGATCGCCTGATGACCCTGATAAAGCGCCAGACCGACCGGTAGCGTTCTTACCGATTCGGAACTGGTCAGGATAAATGGCAATAAAAAGGCGTTCCAATTGGTCAAAAAGACCTGAATCGCAAGGACCGCCAGGGCCGGTTTACAAAGCGGCATAACTATTTTAAATACAATTTTGAACTCACCGGCACCATCAATCCGGGCAGCTTCTTCCATCGAGGCCGGAAGCGTATTAATATATTGCCGGATTAAAAAGATGCCGATTGGATTAACCAAAAAAGGAAGAATCAACGCCCAGTAGCTGTCATACATCCCGAGTTTAAATATTAATAAATATAAGGGAATTATAATTATGTGAGCAGGGATCATCAGAACAAACACGACCGAATAAAACCAGAAATTTTTGCCAATAAATTGATAGCGGGCAAAGGCATAACCGGCCATAAAGCAGAAAAGAATATTTCCTGCAGTCACGATAACTCCTACAAGCATGGAATTAAGAAAATATCTAACCATATTTCCGGCGGTTAGAATATCCAAATATGTATTCAAGGTCCATGTCATCGAAAAAAGATTGATCAAACTCAAACCTGAATTAGACGGCAGGAAGGAAACCCGAAACATCCAGAGCAGTGGAAATATCATAATTAATAAAATTAAACAAAGAACAATATATCGCAAAAATTTCATTAAGTCGTTTTCCTTCTAAAAAGCCTGAACTGTAGGATTGAAAAGGTGGCAATAATTATAAAAAGCAGATAAGCGGCAGCTGAAGCATATCCAAATTCAAAACGACTGAGACCAGTCTCATAAATATAATAAACGGCGGTGGAACTTCCATATTTGCCTTTGGTCATGACAAATATCTCAACAAAAACCTGAAACGATTTAATGGTATTAATCACAATAATATACAGCGCGACAGGTTTTAGAAGCGGCAGGGTAATGGAAAACAGTTTCCTGAAAAAACCGGCGCCAGCAACCTCGGCAGCCTCATACAATTCTTTTGGAATCGATTTCAGCCCGGCCAGAAATAGAAGCATATAATAACCAACCGACATCCAGACATCCATCGCCATGACACTGAACAAGGCTGTTTTATTGGATAATAAAAATCCGTTGGCAGGTGTTGAAAAACCGATCATTTCAGATAATAAATACAGATATCCGCCACGCGAATATAAATTAGTAAAAATTAATGCAATGACCACCATTGAAGTTATCGATGGAATAAAATATCCGGATCGAAAAATGGCTCGTCCCTTAAAATTCTTTTCAATTAGCAACGCGAGGATTAGAGCTATAATGGTTGTCGCCGGAATAGTTCCGAAAACAAAAATAAAGGTATTCTTCAGAGAGATCAGAAATGATTGATCGGATAACAATCGTTCAAAATTTTGAAAACCGACCCACTTATAGGTATGGTGCATCAATCTGTAATCGGTAAAAGCGAGATACAGAGAGTAAAAGAGGGGATAGACCCAAAAGATTCCAAATGTAATTATCCAGGGCGACGCAAACAGGTATCCTGAAAAGCGCCGTTTTATCATTGGGGCTTAATCAACTCCTGTATTTTGGCGTTGGCTTCATAGATAGTTTCGGCTATAGGGGCTTCGTTGAACAAAATCTCTTCTATAGAAGTCTCAATAATATCTTCAATATAGACCCACTTTGGCGTCGGAGTTGTCATTCTGGAAAGCTCAAGCTGCCTCAAAAATACATTGAGATTTGGATCATCTTTAAAAAACTGATCCTCGGTTGCTTCTCTGCTGGACGGATTTGCCGTATAGTTTGCTTTGCAAAAAGTTAGCTGGTTTTCGGTATTGGTGATATATTTTATAAACTTGATAGCTTCATCTTTGTGCTGAGATGTTTTCCCGACAGCGAGATATTCTCCACCAACAAACGATTTGCCGGGATATTCAGGACCGGGAATCAGCGTTGTAAAGAAATTGATATCGCGGTTTTCATTTTTAATTCGTTTTAGGAGCCAGTCGCCTGAGATAATAGCACCTATTTTACCATCGAGGAAAGCATCCTCGAGTCTTCTCTGAGTATCAACAAGAGAACAGCTGTCATGCAAAGATTTATAGTACTCAAGCGCCTTATATGCTTTATCACTTGAAAAAACAGCATACTTTCCATTTTCACTTATTATTCGGCCATCAAGCGCCCAGAAAAATGGCAGTACCTTTTTATATAGGCGGTGTTTTTCCGCGGCATTTGAGCCGAAACCAAATATATCATCTGAGAGATTATTGACCCCAAAACAGGCCTGCTTAAAGTCACTCCAGTTATATGGTACAAATTTCTCGTCAAATTTGGCTTGATTTAGCAGATCACGATTTAGAAACAGAACTCTGGTACCAAGTATCCACGGGAAAGCATAAATGCTATCATTGTAAATACCGGGTGTCCATCCCAAAAATTGAGAAGTATCTTTAACAACAGCCTCGGTCATTGAGGTCAGATTATCACTATAAGAGAATTCAGCGACCCAGTCGGAACCGAGTTCAACAATATCAGGCGCCGTTCCGGATGAAAATGCAATCACAATTTTCTCATGACCGTTGGCCCAGGTGAGACCGGTCTGTTCGATTTTGATTCCCGGGTTGGCCGTTTCATAATCGGTTATCATTTTATCGATAACAGGTTTGATAACCGGATCGGTCCAGAAATGCCACCATTGTAATGTGACCTGATTGCTCCCGCCGCCGCAGGATAAAACAAATATCCCGCACAGGGATATTATAAATAAGCCTAAAACTGATTTTAATTTTTTCATGATTTGACAATATCACTCGTTTTGGTTGTTGTCAAGTTAAACTTTTTTGTTGAATTAAGTTATTGTTTCACTTTTAATTTCAATATGCAAGACCTGTTTGATATAACGACTCTTCCAACGCTAATAATTTCAATTATTTCGATTCTAATAGTTGCTTATTCAATAATCTCGGTCAAAGCAGGGAAGAAATTTAGCATCAGAGAGATACCGGGACTCAAAGCGGTTGAAGAAGCAGTCGGACGTGCAACTGAGATGGGTGCTCCGATGCTTTACACACCCGGGTGGGGAGGAGATATTCAGCGGCCAACAACCATTGCCTCTTTAAATATATTATCAACAATAGCAGAAAAAGCAGCACTCTATGATTGCCAACTTGTTTTCCCAACGCATGACCCGATTATAATGGCTGTGGCTCAGGAAGTAGTAAAAGAAGGATATGCCAAAGCCGGGTATCCTGACCGCTATAATCCTGATGATATATTTTATATATCATCATCACAGTTTGGTTATGCCGCTGCGGTAGATGGTATCATCAGCCGAACCAAACCGGCCTCGATATTTCTTTTGGGGACCTTTGAGGCGGAGTCTTTAATATTAGCCGAAACAGGAAACTCAATTGGGGCCATACAGATCGCCGGAACCGATTCAACTATTCAGCTTGCCTTTTTTATTGTTGCCTGCGATTATACTTTAATCGGTGAAGAACTTTTTGCCGCTTCGGGATATCTGTCGCAGAATCAATCTATCTTGTCATCGGTGAAAGCACAGGATATTCTAAAAGTAATGATTGCGCTATTTATTATCGTAGCAGTAATTTGGGCGACAATTGATCCCTCATCAACCTGGTGGAGATATTAACATGCCGACCCGACTGCCACTTTTTATCTGTCTTGTCTCCGGCGTGGTTATGTTTCTTCAGTATTTTTCCCGTCACCCGGTGGCCAAACTTATTTACCAGACCGTCACCAATGACTGGTGGCAGGTGATTTTTGCATTTACCCTGATTGTCGGAGTTGCCGGATTTATAAAAATCACTTTAAGAAAAATATCTCAGAAAAAAGATAAAACCTATGCTTTGATTGCTCTGGGCGGTTTAATACTGATGCCAGCTTTAGCTTTGATCGGAGGAACAAATATTGAATCACCGTTTCAATGGGCCTTTGAAAATTTATTGGCTCCGATGCAAGCGACAGTTTTTTCACTGCTCGCATTTTTTGTTGCCTCGGCCTCGTTCCGTGGTTTTCGAGCCCGATCAATACCAGCAGCGATTTTATTAGGAACAGCTTTGTTGGTTTTAGTAGGTCGGTTACCTATCGCCGAACATATTTCCGAGTTTATTCCAGATCTTACTTTCTGGATAAAAAATTATCCGTCGATGGCAGCGC
>JAUVBC010000049.1 GCA_030591405.1 Candidatus Zixiibacteriota bacterium | reverse complement strand
GGATAATAAGCTAATATTTATAACACAACGGCGGACGCGGACCGCCGTTGGAAATATGATTAATAAGATAAACTGCATCCAAAATATTTATATGTCCACTACAATCAGCATCACCAAGCATTGGATTAGGAGTTGGCGGCGGCCCTCCATCATATTTATATGCTATTATATATAACACATCCAAAATATTTAATGCGACAGTATTATCAACATCACCGCGGGAAATCGCCAGCATCGCCCGCGCGGCATTTATCCGGCCATGCCCCATTTGGTAAGTTGAATCATGCGCGTCCTCAACTGGTGGAGTATGCCAACCATTACCGGTTGAATGATAAATAATCTGCTTAATAGAATCCGGTTGACCGATAAAATCCGGCCTCCTTGCCATAATCATCGCAGCCAAACCAGAAACAAGAGGCGCGGCATAAGAAGTCCCACTCATCATGCAGGAATAATTATTATCACCCACACACGGCTTTGGTGGATATTGTCCGGGATCGCCCATCTGGTCAAGGGAAAACATGTTTTCGCCGGGCGCACATACATCCAGATCATATGCGCCAAATTTATATGCCGAAAGCGACCATCTTCCCCCACTTATCATCGTTGTTGCCCCAACCGCTATAACATCAGGGTGGTCAGAGGGTGCTTCACAGCAGTCGCCACATGCCGGTGCTGGCCACGGCTCACTGCAATTGCCGCTTGACCAAACCACAACCACTCCAGAAGCGACTGCCACGCTAATTGCATAATATAATGAAAAATTTGCTGCTGCCGTACACGTATTATATCCCCAGCTATTTGAAATGATTACCGCACCGCTATCAACAGCATCTTCAAATGCCATAGTTTGACATGATGCCGATGGTGGAGTTGTAATACCATCAATAATTTTGTTCATTATAACCTGAACATTATTACAGGCACCAGCAACACCCATAGAATTATTGATAGTTGCCCCAAAAATACCGACTGTTGCCATTCCATGATAGCATGCTGATCCCATCGGCTGGCAGTTATCGACTAGGCTATAATCGGATGTAGGGTAATATCCCAAATAATTACCGCCACACTTAATCCTTTCGGCGGGAAAATCCTCATGAGGCTCCAAACCGGTATCAAGAAAAGCGACTAAAATAGTATCATCTGTCAGAGTGTATTCATAAGCCTCCTCAAAATCACAGTGATCTGGATGAAGTGAATATTGATCTGGGTAATATGTATCATTTTGTGCCGAAAATAGAACTGGTTCCGCAATAAAACTTATTGTTGCAAAATCTGCGAACCCATTCTCATAAATATCGTTACCAAGTGATATTATTTGTGGCTTTGTCAAATGATTATTTTCCAAAAAATACATGCTTGGTACAAGTTTTGATATTCTACTAATTTCTAAACCGTTTGCTTTTATAATTGAATCAATTGTTAACTTGCTTATATCTTCTTTGAACTTTACCTCAAGATACTTGCCCAGATAATAATCCATCCCATCTTCGGTGACAAAACAGTAATTTGTTTCAATTATGCCGTCGTAGCTTGCAATAGATGTTACAAGATTATCTGTTTCTTCCAAATTGCTAACTTTTAGACGATAAATATCGTCGGTCAGATATTTTGGTGGTTCGCTGTCATTTAATGCTGTCTCGGAACTGTAAATACTCTCCCAGTTAGTGAAATTTGTTTCATCAATTTTCACGGCGATATAATTTCGGTTGATTATCATCTCAATTTTATCGCCAAAACCATAGAAATAATAGCCATCCTGAGCAATTGCATTTAGACTTAATACAATAGTGACTATAAATATAAATAATATACATATAACTGTTTTCATAATCTCTTCCTCTTTGGTTATTCAGAATAATCTATTGGATTTATTCTTATTATATTCGCATCAGAATATTCCGGTTGTAAATATTGGATTACTGATTTATTATTGGGATTGATACCTAAAACAGCCCTAAAGTTAAAGCCGGTGACTAAATTAATATACATCATATTGCCATCCGGCGTAAATTCAATGTGGTATGGCTTAAACTGAGCAACAGTTCTTATATCTTCGGAACTGATAAACGATGATAAGACATTAATTTCGGTATTATAAACATCAACATAATTTTGATCATCACTTAATTGATATTGATGGGCCAGAAATATTTCATTGGTTCCCGGCCTGATAGCAGGAGCAACATTATACTTTTTCGGTAAATCTAACCTTTTCAATACGGTAAAATCATTTGAATCATAGACACGAATAAAAGCACGATCATCACCATATTCACATATCAAAATGAGTCGATCATTTTGAGAATCAACAACCGACGTGATTGGGTAAGCAGGCAGACCAACTGAATTTATTGGCATGGAGGTTTTAATTATGTTTTCCGCATCTGAAAAATCTATGAAAAACAAAGAATCGATTCCAGAAACCATATAAAACGCCTTTTGGCCATCGGTCATAAATCCGCCCCAATGGGCATTAATTTCCTCAATGTATATGGAATCAAGATTAGGAAATGCTAAAAGAGCAAAATTTCCGCCATTTGCGAGCATAAGTGTCTGTTCATCAGGGCTCAGAAACAAACGCCCCCCAATATTTTGGAAATTTGACGCCAACGTATCACCGGTAATATTGTTAATCGCCAGGACAGTATTACTACCATTTTCATCATATATCCTTAAGGCAGATGAAGTTCCGTCAGTCGAATATATTAGATCAATTAACCAAAATGGCGTTTTAATTGTATCAATAATTTCACCGGTTTTTGTGCTATATTCCAACGCCCATATTGAATCATATGCAGCACCACCAGTTATAGAATACAAAAACAGATGATAATCTCCTACATGTTCTTCCGGTGCCTGAGTGATGTAATTCTTCTCACAGGATAGTAGAAAAACAGTAAATACCAGTAAGACCAGTATCGCCAACCAGATTAACAACGGTTTTTTCATAAGACCTCCCATATTTTATTTTATGAATTTTTTTACCCCAACATCTACCAAGATAACGTTTAATAACCTATTTTGTCAAATAATATTCTTAATTATATTCAATAATAATTCAAGGTTGAGACTGGGCTGGTACCAATTTCCCGTGCCGTCGGGAACCGATTCCTGACGGATAAAACAATTTCCCCACCAAATCTCAGTTGATTTATATCCCCACCTATCTGTATATGAGTGATTATACAGACATAGAAAATTACAATTTTACTACAAATAAATTGTCCAAAAAGGCCGTTTTGACAAAACGAACCCATTTTTATTGTAATAATTTGAAACAGTACAACTTACAATAATTTCTTGGTAAACCGAAATCCCAAACGGTTTCGACAAATATTTGGCTGACGAAACACTTGTCCTTTGAAGGAGGAAAACCATTTTGTGGGCCCGTGCCCGGTTAATCCTCAGATTGACCGGGAAATCCGGTCGGTTTGAGAACCAACCGGACACAATATGAGCTACCTTGTCGAAAAATAACAAAAAACGGAAAAGCACCTGTCCTTCGAAGGAGGGAACCCATTTTGCTGTAACAAATAGTGGTGAAACCACTTATAAGGAATTTTTGAGGACAAAAATCAAAACCGGTACAAAAAAGACTATTAAAACTGTAAATAAAAATGGAGCCGAGGGGGCTCGAACCCCTGACCTCTTGACTGCCAGTCAAGCGTTCTCCCAACTGAACTACGGCCCCATAGGATGAACTAATATATTGTCAATAGAATTTATGTCAAGGAAATTATTCCGAAGTTTCCAGAACCAATTTTCTGTCCGGATGTTCAGATTTATTGTCAGAATTATCGGTAAGAATCATCTTACTCGCGGCGGTTTCGCAATACTTTAATGAATCAAGGCTGATTAATTTATGAGTCGCATCTTTTATCCGCTCAGCCGAGGCAGCAATAACATTGATTTTTTCAATAACTTCAGGAGATAGCCCTTGATGATTGCTCAACAAAACTTCCGTCACAGCAGTGATTGTCATCAATGGATTATTGATCTCATGACAAAGTGTCGCCGCCATAGCAGTCGCAATATCAGTACTATCATTCTGAGTGGAGATACTCTCCCCCGGTCTGGTCAGAGTTATTTTTCGGCTCTTCTTGATAGCTGTTTTATAATCAGGCAGTTCTGTTTCGGAAGTTGTCGGCTGGTTATCTATTTTAATTGTTTGACTCATTTTTTTCGATTTTACATTTTCGACGGTATACTGATTTTTGCCGTTAGTTCATTTTGGTCTGCTTTGGAAAGTTCCATTACACCACCCATTGACTCAACTAATAACCTGGCTACAGGTAGTTCATTTTCAAACAGAACCAGCTTCGATAACGGAATCTCCTTAATTGAAGTCAGCGGTTCAAGTGCATTGTTGACGTCAAAGCTGCTTACCAATTTGCCGGAAGAGCTGATCTGCAGATGACAATATTCATTATCAGTTGTCACTTGGATGCTAATAACCGGACTATCATCAGAAACAGTATAGCTGATCAAACCTGCGAAAACAGCATTAAGCGTTTCGCTTATTCTGGTCGCGTCAGCCATCAGATATATCTGGCCGGAATTTTCCAGATTGATTTTCAAGTCGTTTTCAATTCGCTGAAATTCCTTAATAGACCGAGTTATGATTTCAGTAAGATTTATTTCTGTTTGGTTTTCTTTTCGGTTAACTATTTCGCACAATTGTCTGAATCTGCTTACGGTTCGGTACAAAACGTGACAGTTATCCTGGATACTGTCAAGATAGAAACGGCCATCTTTATTCAGTCGCGGATAAAATTGCCCGGCCATCTTGGCTGCACATTTATCAATCGGTTCCAGAAATACTGTTGCTGTTTCAAGAAACATGCCCAGCAGTTTTTCGCTGGTTTTGCGTCCGATCGAATTGTCAAACTCGGGGAATATTACAATCGTATAATCAGATGCTCCCCCCGAAAGTTCACTTGTGTTTAGTATCTTATAAAGATAAAATTTCGTTTCATTGCTTATCATACCAAAATCAGGAAACACGACCGGATGTTCATCCGACAACTTAATCTCGACACTTTCTTTACCGGAAAAACCGATAAGCTCAAATGAACTAAGTCGCTCAGTCAAATCGGTAACATTGGTGCACCCGGCTAAAATATGATCTTTGTCCGGAAAATCAGAATATGTCGAAAGGATGTTATTATTTGCGTCTATACTGATAATAGTACAACCAAACATTTTTAATATCTCAAAAATATTTGTTTCAGGTCCGGTTGGCTTTTCTTCCATTTGAGAGTTTTTATTGATATACACACCAAAAACCGGGCCAATATAACTTGTCACCAGTGCCAATTCTTCTTCTATTCCAGTCGATTCTTCACTGGCAAAACATCTTATCAAACCCCAGCAGGAATTGTCGAATATTAATGGACAAGAGTACTCAATCGATTCATTTTCATTATCAGAGATTACTACTTGCTTGTTGTCAGCAATTATCTGCAGATGCTTTTCATCGGTAATAGAAAAATCGACTTTGTTCTTCCCTTTTTGTTTGGATGAATCCGTCAGTAATGAGAGAACTGAATTTTCATATCTATAAATGCCGACATGGTCAAATTTCATATTTTTAAGCAATAATTCAGTCAGCTTCTTCCAATCAGCATTACGGTTAAAATCTGATGATAATTCAAATAATTTTTTGAATGTTAATTCTAAATTGGATTGATTTTCAGTTGCACTATCCAACTGATTCGACTCCATTAGTATTACTTGATAATTAGAAGGATTTCCGGCAATAAAATTCAAAGAAACAATGGCATTTTGCTTATGCTGCTTTTTATTATTATCAATCATTACCAACTCGATTGATTCATAACTTGAATTAAAACGATTTCCATGTTGGATAATCTCAATAAGCTTTCTATTAGAATCTTTATCAAGGAATTCTTTTATATTTCGCCCGAACAGATTTTCGTCCGGAAGACCAAGCAGATCAGAGGTAAGATCGTCGATATTTACAAAATGACCTTTTAGATCAATTTTAAAAACGGGACAACGTTTCGATTCTTTGGTAGTCTGTTTTCGCTCAATAGCAGCATCAATCATTATTATTATCTTTTCAATACTTTAAATTTCCTGGTCAACCTTTCTGTATGGACAACCACAAAATACGGACCCGAAGCTACTTTGGTTCCGTCATTATTTTCACAATCCCAAATGACAGTTGCGGTTATCTCATTATAATTATCGGTAAAATTATTCCAAACTTTCTCCCCATTTACAGTAAAGATTGATATTTCTGCAAGTCGGCCATCATCGGGCCCAATAAAGATTGCCAAAGAATCTGAAAATGGATTTGGGCCGACAGCAATCTTGGCCTGCGGAACGACTGAGAAGGATACATCAAGAGTATAAGTCCCGACTCCAAATTCGGCGGTTATCTGAATTATTCTGCTTTCAATAGTATTCGTTGGGGCCAGATATCTAATCGTGGCCGTTCTATCGCCATTATCCACAAAAACAGCTCCTTCTGGTAAATTAGCTGCAGAGAGGATAAGCACTGAATCAATTAATCCTGTTACTGAAAATGTAAAATTTAAAGAATCACCGGCAACGACTATAATCGGGTCAACCGGATCGATATAAAAAAGCTGTGAAGCTTTAAAAACATTCGGCAGCCCATATCCATATAAATTGTCAGGATTATCATAACGATCGGCCGACTCTATCAATGCCTGACGTAAATCGATAGGTGTCCAATCAGGATACATCTGCAGCAGCAGCGCTCCGGCACCGGCGGCAAGCGGAGCGGCGAATGATGTGCCACTGACATAAGCATATCCGCCGGTATTGGAAACTGCAAAAACAGAGACTCCCATTGAGACTATATCCGGTTTTATCCGGCCATCGTATGTTGGTCCGGCGCTGGAAGAGCCTGCAATAATACCGGTGCTGTCAACCGAACCGACAGCTATCACTGAATCACCATCAGCAGGAGGAGTAATATAGTGAAACCCCGCTCTTTCGTTTCCGGCTGATGAAAAAACAGCTATTCCGCGCGACACAGCCAGATCAGCGGCAATTGTAATAATTGCAGTGTTGCCATCAATATCTGAATAATCATACCAATCAAAATATCCCAAGGAAGTGGAAATAATATCAGCTTCCAAATCGGCAGCCCATTCAGCCGCAGCGACCCAGTTATCCTCTTCCACTTCGGTTTCACTGCCAACATATTCGGTTCTGGCCAGCAGGAATTCGGCATCATAAGCCGGCCCAATCAGATTATCGGGGACAAACCCGGCGATAGTAGAAAGAACCAAGGTTCCATGTCTATTTTCGGTAGCAGAATTTTCGTCTTTTGCAATCGGATCATTATCGACAAAATCATATTGGTCAATCAAATTCAAATTACTAAAAACCGGGAATCCCAATTCAAAACCGGCATCCAGAAGAGCAATTCGAACTCCCTCGCCGGTATATCCAAATTGATGAAGAGTTGGAATTTTAGTTAAATTGAGCTGATTAAAAGAATTGCCATACCATTCGATTACCGAGTCAGGTAAAACTGTATTCGTTTTAAAAACATCCGGCAATTCGAGATTATTCAATAATTCAACTTTATCAGGTTCTCTCCGGCCAGTTGCAACCTGTTTTATCTCGGCAACAAAAGGAAGATCAGCAATTGATTGAACCGAATGTTTATTTGCCCGAACAGAAACAGCGTTGAGCCAACGGGACTGGCGAACAATCTCCACACCAATACTTTTCAATTGATTTATATAATCCTGATTTACAGGGATATCATAAAAATCAAACAATTCGGCTTTTTTTGTACGGTTCAGCCGGCGAGTTAATGTTTTTGCCGAAGCTTTTTGCTGGATATTGTCTATGGTAGATTTGAAAGTTCGATTGTCAAATATCCCCTTATCTGTAAAAAAGACCCATACCTTGATTTTTTCATCTAATGAAATTGAGTGCAAGCTGTTTTCCAATTGCACGTTAATACGGGGTGTCTTTGCAGCAATTACCAAAGGTTGCTCGGCAGAAAATACTGCAATTCCATTACTTAGGAATATACTTAATATCACAAAAAGAAATATTTTCATAATACCTTACTTAAAAAATCTTTTGTTCGTTGTTGCTTAGGATTATCCAAAATAACCGATGGAGGTCCATCCTCAACAATTTTTCCATCTTCAATAAATATAATTCTGTGGGCCACTTCTCTGGCGAAACCTATTTCATGTGAGGCAATTAACATTGTTATACCCTTATCGGCAAGCTTGTTTATTACTTCCAACACCTCTCCTACCATTTCCGGATCAAGGGCAGATGTAACCTCGTCAAATAACATAATCATCGGATCCATCGCTAGCGCCCGCGCAATCGCTACCCGCTGTTTCTGCCCGCCGGAAAGCTGCGCCGGGTAGGCATCGATTTTGTCCGACAAATCAACCAAACCAAGAAGTTCCATCCCTTTCTGTCGTGATATTTCGGCACTTCGTTTTCTTACTATCCTTTGAGCCAACATTATATTCTCTATAACGGTCAAATGAGGGAAAAGGTTGAATTGTTGGAAGACCATTCCAACCTCAAGCCTGATTTTATGAACGCTTTTATTCTCTTTAACAACCTTTGTTCCATCAATTGTCACTTCGCCGGATTCAAAAGATTCTAAAGCATTGAGGCATCGCAGCAGGGTCGATTTGCCCGAACCGGAAGGCCCGATTATCACGACCACCTCCCCTTTCTTGACATCAAGTGAAATACCATCAAGGGCGCAAATATCGCCGAATTTGCAGACTAAATCTTTTACTTTAATAATCATCTGGTTTTGCTTCCAAATCCTTCAACGGCATATATTCTTTCCAAATATTTTACAATCCGTGACAGAGTTAGAGTCATAATTAAATAAATAAGTGCCACCATCACCCATGTCTGAAAATCTACAAAATACTGCGAATAATACTCCCGTCCGGCTCTGGTTATCTCTCGTAGTCCGATAATCGAAACCAGCGATGAATCTTTTAATGAAGCGATAAATTCGTTGGCAATCGGCGGAATAACAATTCGAAGCGACTGCGGAATTATCACATGCCTCAAAGTCTGGAAGCGGGTCATGCCTAATGCCTGAGCCGCCTCATGCTGACCGCGCGCAATAGCGTTGATGCCTGAGCGAAATATTTCAGCCAGATAAGCCGAATAGCATATTCCAACCGCGAGAACTCCGGCGGTGAAACGGTCGAGATTAAGGAACTTGCCTAACCCGAAATAGATAAAAAATATCTGCACCAAAAGCGGGATACCACGAATGACATTGATATAAATCGAGGCAAAATTCGAGAGTAATTTAATGCTTGAAATACGCATTACCCCGATAATCAATCCCAGAACCATCGCCAGCGAAAAAGAGCAGATAGTAATTAAGACAGTTACAGGGATAGCCGGGATAAGATATTGCAAAATATCCCAGTGAAGAATAATCTGTTCGGCCAGCCAATCGAGCATATTTCTCCTATAAAAAGTAAAAGGTACATTAGATAAAATCCTAAAACAAGTTTGAAATAGATATAGATACTCTAAATAAGTCAATAATTCTTTAATTGACTTTGCGCAGTAAGCTGTGTATGTTTTATTCTAGTTTAGATTAAATAATTAAACTATTTGCCCCCGTGGTGCAACGGATAGCACGTTGGCCTCCGAAGCCAGTGATCCAAGTTCGATTCTTGGCGGGGGCATTTTAAATCGGAATCAAAATTATGAAATATTAAGGAGTGATCATGGCGGACGGACAATTTACTATAAGTATGGAGCAATTAAACGATTTTGAGTTTAAAGTAAAATTCGATGATGGTAAGGAGCTTCTAATGGATGAGCCGGAACCGATCGGCAGTGGTCAGGGACCTAACCCAACCAGATTGATATCGGCCGCTATTGGTTACTGCCTCTCAGGCAGTCTCTTTTTTGCGCTGCAGAAGGCACGGGTCGATACAAAAATATTGAAAACAACCGTCACTACTCAGGTAACGCGAAGTGAAAAAGGCCGCTTGCGGATTTCGGGAAGCAAGGTAAGTATCAATGCCGAATTGGATCAATCTGAAAACACAATTAACAGAAGACAAAAAAGTCTGGAGCTGTTTGAGGATTTCTGTGTCGCCACGCAATCGATCCGTAATGGATTCGATGTCGAAGTTGAAGTAATCGACCAGAACGGAAAAAAGATCCACGGGTAATTAATTGAAATGTATATTGTCAGGAGCGCACGGCT
>JAUVBC010000227.1 GCA_030591405.1 Candidatus Zixiibacteriota bacterium | reverse complement strand
ATTTCGTATATATTATTTGTGTGTGCTCGGATTTCTTATCCGCGTAAGAATGAGGCCGGCAGTGTCCGAAAGTTCCCCCTTTCCACTGTCGGTTTATTTTTTTGTTTAAAATTCTTAATTCGACAAGCTATTATTCAATAATGCGTATTAAACTAATTTCACTTGCCATAATTTAAATTTTGCTTATATTTTAATCAGGCGGAGATAACTTTCTATGAACATACCTTAAATATAGATTTTATATATATCTTTCTACGCAAGGAGAAATGTATGAGCAACTCACTAAAACTATTGGCAGTTTTGGCTATCCTTTTGTTCCCATTCACCACCGTTATAGGACAGGAAGTCGATTGGAACGCTACTATCAACGAAGCCTATTTTTGGGATGATGAGGGAACGCCCAAGCTGTGCGCCAACAAGCGTATTATTATTGAAATTCAGGGAGCCAATAATGCGGCAACACCTGTTATGGGCATGTCCGTACCATTTCATTTTTATGGCACTGGAGATGTTTCGACAATTACATGGATTGATGTTGGTGGAGAAACAGCCGTACCATCGCTTGTTCTGAAAAACGGATTTGATGGGACCACTTATTGGGATTTGGGAACATTTTTTACTATTCATAGTTGGGATGGAACATTACCGGACACCATTGGTTATGCGGGTGTTGGTGGAATACATCCCCCTGATTGTATGTGGCCTAATGATGGATTGATGCTGACACGGTTTGAATTTAATTTATCAATTCAAATGGGGGCCGGTGATGAGGGTAATATTTGTGTAGATTCCATATTCATAGACAATACCGGATATGATTGGATGTTTTCTGGCTCCAGTGGCGAAATGCAATCCAGTTTTGGTGGCCCTTATTGCTGGCCAGTGGCTCAATGTACGGTCGATGATGGCGATGGCGACGGTTTCGGAAGCGCCTGTGATAACTGCCCTGATGTTTACAACCCGGATCAGGAAGATTCTGACAGCGATGGCTTTGGTGACCTATGCGATATCTGCCCTGATGATTTCAACCCGAATCAGGCAGATAGCGACGGTGATGAAATCGGTGACAGTTGCGATAATTGCCCGGATGTCCAAAATCCTAATCAGGACGATAGCGATGGCGACAGTATCGGAGATCTGTGCGACAACTGTCCTGATATTTCTAACCCGAATCAGGCAGATGGCGATGGCGATGGTATTGGCGATTTATGCGATATTTGTCCTCAGGATTATGATCCGGCCCAGGAAGACACCGATAATGATGGTTATGGAGATATGTGTGATGTCTGTCCCGATGTTTATGACCCCGATCAGGATGATGTTGACGGTGATAATGTTGGAACCGCCTGCGACAACTGCCCAACTGTACCCAACAGCTCACAAATCGACAGCGATCATGATGGCATTGGTGATGCCTGCGACGGTGCTTTGGATCCGATTTGCGGTGATGTCGATGGCAATTATGGTCTTAATATTCTCGATGTTATTTATTTAATAAATAACTTATATAAGGATGGACCCGACCCGATTTGTGACTAAGATGTAAATTCTTTTATCTCAAAACAGAATGAAGTGCAATATAAGGCGGCAGATTACATTATCTGCCGCCCTTTTTTAAAGCACCCTTTATCGATATCGATATAGCAACGGCTGAATTAATGCTTGACTTAAATGTTGGCAGATATTATGTTTACTAACAGAGTAAAGCCGCTATATAATACATTTAGAATTGAGCGCATAATTCTCTAAATAACTACATAAGATCAAATTTTAGGCATAAAATTTGGCTCTCTTGCCGATAATATATTTATTAGGAGGCGGAATGGGGAAATTGCTAAATTGCGTTAAGATTTTTGTTTTCTTTATCATCGTTTTATTATCAAGGTCGGCGGTATCACAAACAGCCTATTTGATCACCCCGTCCAATGGTTCAACCGAAGTGCCAATTCCTACACTGTTCACCTGGAGTGGGTCAGGCATGGAATATTATTGGTTACAGGTTGATGATGACCCTGACTTTGGTAGTCCAGCAATTGATGATGACCATATTATGACCATGCAATATTCGGCGAATTCTTTACAACAAAACACCACCTATTATTGGCGGATTAATGGTCATATATATGACACCTGGGGAGGATTTTGGAGGGGATTTACTGCAACCTGGAGTTTCACCAGTGAATGCCCAAGACCCGGCCCTCCAAATTTATTAGAGCCGTTGAATGGCGACACTGATATAGTTTTACCAGTCTATTTTGACTGGGAAGATATATTTAGCGTTTTAGAATATGAGATTCAAATTGATGATAACTCCGACTTCTCCAGCATTGAAGAAGCATTTTATTCATCGGTTTCAGAATATACTTCATCGAACTTGAATCAGGATACGTACTATTTTTGGCGGATAAGAGCGCGTTTTAATAATAGCTGCGGATGGGGTAACTGGGGAACAACCTGGGGTTTTTCGACGGAATGCCCGATTCCAAATCAACTGTCATTAATATACCCGGCCAATAATGAGGTTGACATTAGTGCTCCTCTTCTGCTTGACTGGAGCGATGAACCGCTTGCGGAACAATATCATATAATGCTGGATGATGATCCCTACTATAACAGCCCCGAGATCGATTACGAGTTTAATTCATACTATTCTGATTATACAGTCGCAACGTTGGAAATTAACACAATCTATTATTGGAAAGTTTTGGCATATAACTCATGCGGAGACGCCAATTGGAGCCAGAGTCGACGATTTTCGACCGCTTGTCCCGTTTCAGATCCTCCTGTTCAATCGGCGCCTGCAGACGGAACCTCTGGTTTAACTTTACCGATGCAAATTAGCTGGGGTGACAATCCGGATAATATTTCATATCGTCTGCAAATAGATGATGAACTCGAATTTGGTGCTCCGATATTCGATTATTTGTTGGGGCAAACGACATCTTATAATGTCTCATCATATCTCAAAAATGGTAGAACGTATTATTGGCGAGTCCGTGCCGAAAACAATTGCGGTTGGAGTAACTGGAGTTCGGTCTGGGAATTCTCTCTTGATTGTCCGACTGTTACCGTACCGGTGTTGGTTGCCCCGGAAAATGGTTCTACCGACGGATATTTACCGGTTATTCTCGATTGGGATGATGTGCCCAATGCATCGACTTATCATATTCTTATTGATAATAATCCTGCTTTTAGCAGTGTTGAAATTGAATATGATTTTCCGGCCGGGCCATCAAATTTTTATCCGATAGGTATTGGCGAAAGTGTTATCTACTATTGGAAAGTGAAAGCGTCGAACAGCTGTTTCGAAAGTGATTGGAGTCAGGTCCGCAGTTTCTCAGGGAAAAATATTCCGAAGTGCGGTGATGTTAATAATGATGGTTTAGTAAACATCCTTGATGTTGTCTATACAATAAATTTCCTTTATAAACAGGGTTATCCGCCTTGCGAACCACCGGAGGTGACAAAGTAGTTAACGGTAATTAATTTCTTTTTATAAAACCAAATAGATTATATTTACCGGGACCGGTAAAATATAAGGTCAGATATACAGCCAAAAATTCCAAAGCATGAGCGGCACCTTTTAGTCCAGCACCATCGACATCGGCCGGAAGTGCAAGATGACGTATCGCCGCCACAAACATGGTCATCGCCAATAATAATGCTGCCGGCCTGAAAAAAACTCCAAGTATCAGAAATATCGAACCGAAAAACTCAGCGGTCATCGCCATAAATCCCCAGAATACAGGAAAAATATCTATCCCGAAATTTTGCATCATGCCGCCAAGTCTCTCCCATGTTTCCGGGCCGCCAGTCAATTTGCCGTAACCGTGGAAAATTACCATACTCAATCCGAAACCGAGTCTAAGCAAAAGCAATCCGGTATCAACCGGCCATTTGTCAGGGCAGAATAATTGTCTTACATTCATATTAGTTACATTCCTCTATTATTTTATATACATACGGGAATCATGTAAATTTTTAGGAGAGGTTTTTTGGCTTGGCATTATTGTGCCGTCTGGAATTGATTCGCGTGGGTCTCTCCAAAATGGGTTTCCTCCTTCGAAGGACAGGTGTTTCGTTATATTTTTTTATTTTTTCAGGTAGGTCGAAATCCCGCATGGTTTCGACAAATTTACTACAAAATTTTGTACCGTGAGCCTTTTATGAGGACAAAAATCCGATATAAGTGGTTTCACCACCTTTCGTTACAGCAAAATGGGTTCGCTTTTCCGTTTTTTGTTTTTTTCGCAAAATTGCTGTCCCTGTCCCAAAAATATTTATAGACGTATCCATGCATATCATTTAT
>JAUVBC010000102.1 GCA_030591405.1 Candidatus Zixiibacteriota bacterium | reverse complement strand
GAAACACCTGTCCGCCGAAGGAGGAAACCCATTGCGCCAAAACTCGCATGAAAATGAATAACTTACAAGGAATTTTTTATAAATTTAAGGCTCCGGGAACCATCTGGTTTGGATAATTGTTTAATAACAAAAGGTCATAAATATTGTTTTTGTTGACTTCGGAGCCAATAAATTACTTTCTTTTGAAAGTATCGGGGAAATTAAATGGAAATTAATATCTTATACCCAAAAGGCAAGTCCGGAAATCAAAAGACTGTTACTTTTGTGAAAAAGGCCGTTCGGAATCTCGGTATCAGTGCCAGAATTACGGAGCAGAAGACAGGGACGTCTGTTCCCCGTATTGTTGTTAACGGCTTTGATCTGATGACCGGTTTTGAAGACGGACAAAACAGTACCACCGAGTTATCTTACGCGATAATTGAAAAAGCTCTGGAACGTTCTGCCTGGGCCGGTTATTGATCGGTTTTGGTACACTATTACTTTTTTGCGAATGGTACCTAAAGAAAAATATTGTCTTTGATTTTAATCGTCTATCTTGAATTTTTTGTCAGATTGTTCTTCGTATCGAATTTCATCAACCGCTTCTTCGCGATTAACTCCGGCGTAAAGTCGATCAGGTGCATTAAAGATGATTCCTTCAATTGCCCCGATGTTTTTATAGGCATGCACCACCCCGGGCGGGATGACTATCATCACAACTGAGTTTTCTTCTACCTCAAAAGAGAAGAAATCTCCAAACGTTTCAGATCCAGGACGATTGTCCCATAGGTACATTTTAAATTTAGACAAACCGAAAAAACAGATATAGTCAGTTTGAAACCGATGTTCATGCGGCCCGCGCGCCACTCCCGGTTTGGTCATCGAGAGATAACTCATCACCGGATATTTTCCGTCTTTGATCTCATCCTGACGGAAAAGCTCACAGAGCCATCCCCGTTCATCAGAAAACTTTTTCGGTTTTCTGATCTCGACACCCTCTATGTTACATTTAATCTGTATCAATCTTCTTTATGCACCATTAAAAATTCTCGAATCGCCTCTTTATAACTACGCATCTCTGAAAGCCCCAATTCATTTAGTCGTTTATCTTCAAGATCGGTTCTTTCGGGTCGCTGCGCTTTCATCGGGAATTCAGATCTTTTTACCGGCTCCATCTCTATATCCCAGGAAAGTTCCTCAAAAATATTTTCAGACAGCTTATATTTTGAAATCTGTCCAATTGAGGCGGCATGAATAATTCCGGTAACCTTTTTTTCTATAATAACTTTTGTCTGATCGGCAATATCAACCGTCCAGGTCGGGCAACTAAACTGATCGCTGACAACTTTTAGTACTTGGTAAGGTTCATTTTTAAGTTTGGCGCGATGTTGCGTCAGCGCGGAGTGAATCACACTGGTGACAAAACAATCTTTGGCTGTCCCATACAGCCATGAAATGCGCATGATTGCAGCATCATCGAGAATATCGAGAACATATTGTTCGCCCTCAAGTTTACTGCGGCCATAATTATTTATAGGATTTGTTTTGTCATCCTCGGAATAGGCCGAACCCTTGGTTCCGTCAAAAACATAATCGGTCGAATAATAAATCAATTTTGCACCGATATTTTTGCAGACAGTCGCGATATTTTTGGTGCCGATAGCATTAACGGCAAAAGCTTTCTCTTTTTGTTCCTCGCATCCGTCAACATCGGCCCAGGCGGCGGCATGAAGAACCACCTCAGGTTTCATTCGGTCCAAAAAAGGGGCGATCTCATCATAATTCTGTATATCAAAATTGGCCGTCGATACCCCCATCGCCCGGTAGTCCTGTTTTAAGACAGTCATTAAATCGACACCCAAAAGTCCGGTTGCCCCGGTTATCAATATTTTATTGTTCACCATTCACCTCTTTTATGATCTCAAGGAGATATTCCTTGTACGAGTTGTTTGCCATCTCATCGGCCAGTTTTGTAATCTGTGTTTTATCAATAAATTTCATGCGATAGGCGATTTCTTCAAGACAGGCAACTTTTAACCCCTGACGTTTTTCAATCGTCGCGATAAAATTACTGGCCGCCAGCATACTTTCGGTTGTCCCGGTGTCGAGCCATGCTAAACCTCGCCCAAGTTTGACTACTTGAAGCCTGCCTTTTTCCAGATACTTCCTATTAACATCGCTTATCTCAAATTCGCCCCGTTTTGACAGTTTTAATTCCCGCGCAAATTTGGGAGCATCGCTGTCATACATATATAATCCGGTTACCACATAGTTTGATTTGGGAACATCCGGTTTTTCTTCAATGGAAATAGCATTACCCTCAGAATCAAATTCCAGAACTCCATACCGCTCCGGATCGTTGATATAATAGCTGAAAATTCTGGCGCCGTTTTTAAAATTATAAGATTTCTTTAGAAATCGATAATCACCATAGAAAATATTATCACCTAAAATTAAGGTAACATTGTCATCACCAATAAAATCCTCACCAATAATCAATGCCTGCGCGATACCTTCCGGCTTTTCCTGAACTGCATAACTGATATTCAAACCGAGCCATGAACCATCGCCAAAGAGACTTTTAAACTGCGGAAGATCTTTTGGTGTTGATATCAGCAAAATATCTTTGATACCGATAAGCATCAAGGTTGACAGCGGATAATATATCATCGGTTTATCATAAACCGGCAAAAGCTGTTTACTGATTATCTGCGTAATCGGGAAAAGCCGACTGCCATTTCCTCCGGCCAGAACAATGCCTTTCATCGTTGCACCATAATAAATAGCAGGCCTTTAGCGATTTGTATAGGTCTCTTCATAATATTTAAGATAGCGGCCGTTGATACAACTTTCCATCCATTCCAGATTGTTAAGATACCACTTTACTGTCTTTTCAAGAGCATCGTCGAAACGATATTCCGCTTTCCAACGCAATGCGGTCTCTATAAAACTGGGGTCGATTGCATATCGCCGATCATGTCCGGGACGATCCTTGACAAACGCAATCAACTTTTCCCGCGGTCCGCCTGATTCACCACCATAATTATCATCGATAATACGGCAGATTCTTTTTACTAAATCAATATTTTTGATTTCATTGCGACCGCCAATATTATAAGTTTTACCCGATAGCCCCTTATGAAAAGCGAGATCAATCGCGCGACAGTTGTCTTCCACATAAAGCCAGTCGCGAATATTTAGGCCATCCCCATACACCGGAATCGGTTTCCCGGCCACACCGTTCCTTATCACCAGCGGAATAAGCTTCTCAGGAAACTGGAACGGTCCAAAACAGTTAGCGCTGTTGGTAACAATACTGTTGAGACCATATGTTTTATTATATGATCTGATCAGATAATCGGCGCCAGCCTTTGTGGCCGAATATGGTGAATTCGGACGATATGGCGATTTCTCGGTGAACTGTCCCGGTCCATCAAGAGTTCCGAAAACTTCATCAGTCGAAACATTATGAAATCGGAAGCACCGCTTCTTGTCTGTTCTTTGTCGGGCGATCTCTAATAAATTAAAAGTGCCGCAAATATTAGTAGCAACAAACGTGGCAGGATTGGAAATTGATTGATCAACATGGGTTTCGGCAGCGAGATGAATAACATCGGTGATGTCATATTTATTGAAGCAGTTTTCCAGAGTCTCATAATCGCAGATATCTATTTTTTCAAAACAGTAATTTTGATCATTTTCGATAGATCTAAGTGATAAGAGGTTGCCGGCATAAGTCAAACAGTCAATATTAACAAATAGATATTGTGAATATTTGGGGACCATATACAATAGCAGATTGGCGCCGATAAAACCTGCCCCGCCGGTAACCGCAATTCTTTTTTCAAATTTGTTAAAATCGTCTTTTATCATCTTATTATCCAATAAATCTGGCCTAATATTAAATAATAACAGGTCTTGTGGGACAAGTCAATATCTGTTGCGAATAGATTGAACGATAATAATTTAATAATATTGCGCTATTATGGGATAATCAGTTGTCGGTTTGATCTGAAACCGATGATTCTGCTTTTGTTTTATTTTTTCTTTTAAGCAGAAGTCGATTAACCGCCGGAAAAGCTTTAGCAAGATCATTACTCAGCGTTCCAAAAGAATCCTGGGTCGATTGATCGCTTACTCTTTTGAAGGCATCGGAGACAATAAAAAATCCAAATAATAATATGAATGCAATCATTCCTGATAAAATTATTATAAGTGATCGTTTGGGACCACTTTTTAAAGTCGGCAGGGATGGTTGGTCGAGGATACGAACAATCGGTACATCTTTCTGGACTGTTAATCTGGCCATTTCATATTGTTCCCGCAGCAGCAGATATGTCTGGGAATTGATTTCGATATTCCGTTTGTGGCGGCCGAGATTCATCAGAATTTCAGGATCATTGCTGCCATACCAATCCCGATTAGCTTTTTGAAAATCTTCGAGCGCTTTTTCTGATTCAGCCAGTATTTCGGCTCTATCATTTAATTCCCGTTCGAGATATAACTCGCTTTCTTTGGCATTGGAGCGGCGGATATTTAGATTATAGTTTTCGAGTTCGGCCAAAGTCTGGGTCAGTATTTGCTGGGAAAATTTCGGATAATCGGTGGTTATTGAAATATAAATTATGCCGGTTTCATTATCGGTGTTTACTTTTGTAATTTCGTCGAGAGCATCGCGAAGTCTTTCCGGTTTATCCTGATCAAAATATTCTTTCAACGTTATTTTTTCCGGACCATTTCCAAAATCGACCGTATATTGCTGCGTTATAATCGCGTCACGGACCTGATTGGAAATTAATACCTCGGGGAAAAGTGCTGATGAATTTTCGTCCATATCCATACCGGAGCCACTAAAGCCGGCCAGCATTTTTAAAGCCGAAATATTATCCTGCTTACCGGTCGGCAGAATCGAGGCATCGGAGCGGTATTGATTTGGTATTATCAAAACAATAATCAGGGATAGAATCATCACGCCGCCAACAATACCGGCGACCCAGCGGATATTTTTTACCAGGACACGGCTGATATATATCAGCCCATTAATTATTTCATACTGATCAGACTTGTTATTTCTGTTATCCATACTATTTTTGAAGCAGGTCTATTTTTTTTCAAAATTACGTTGATATAATTTAGTAAAATATGGCCCAAAGACCAGCATTATTATTTTTTGATCGATTCAGGAAAATCAAATTAATCAACCCTATTCAATAGAGGCTTTTTTGCCTGTTTTTTCTGTATTTTCCCTAATTTTTATGTCTTCGAAATTCCGCGTTTCTCCGGTTTCTGTTTCTTCTCTTAGCCTATGGCAGCCATCCGGAAGAGAATCCCGGTGTGCCTTATTATTGAAATAGTTTTCATATTTATCGTCCACATACGATTTAAATTTGGACCGGAATCTATCAGCAGAAAATCTCAAAACGTTCGCACGAATCTCCTCAGGATCAAACCGATGTTTTATACTTTCAAAGCGCTCAACAATATCAACAATATCAGAAACGGTACGCTCATAAAAAAATATGCCGCTTTTGCCTTCAATCACCGTTTCAAGCGCTCCACCGCGACCATAGGCAATAACCGGTGTTCCGCAAGCCTGAGCTTCAACCGGGACAATTCCAAAATCTTCTTCGGCAGCATAAATCAATGCCTTTGCCCGCTGCATATATTTTTTCAGTTCTGCGCATGGCTGATAACCGAGAATAGAAACATTTGACCCCGCAATTTTTTTCACTCTAGCCATATCGGGACCATCACCTATCACCACCAGTTTTTTATCAGGCATTTTTGAAAATGCTTCAACCACCAAACGCGTATTTTTATAAGGTACCATCCGGCTGGCCATCAAATAAAAATCTTCTTTATCATTACAAAGCGAATAGCAGTCGGTGTCTACCGGAGGGAAAATAACTGTTGAATTGCGCCGATAGGTCTTCTTGATACGACTCGCAATATAATCTGAGATAGCAATAAAATCGTCGACTCCATTGGCGGTTCGACAATCCCACATTCTTATTTTATGCAGAAAATATTTTGCGATCCAGCCTCTGAGACCTTTGGTTAAACCAGCTTCCTGCAAATAGTGATGAGTTAAATCCCAGGCATATCTAATTGGCGAGTAGCACATGCATATATGAAGTTGATTGGGACCGGTAATAACTCCTTTGGCTACCGCATGATTGCTTGATATAACAAGGTCATATTCGGACATATCAAACTGCTCAATAGCGAGCGGCATAAATGGCAGAAAACTGCGATATTTTGTTTTGGCAAATGGGAATTTTTGCAAAAATGATGTCTTGACCGGTTTATTCTGGATAAAATCTCTTTTGCCCGGAGGAATAAAATCAAGAAGCGAATACAGATCGGCATCCGGGTAGAGCTTGATAATCTCTTCCAGGACCCGCTCGGCGCCGGAATATGTTATTAGCCAGTCATGTACTATCGCAGTTTTCATAAAATTACTGATTCCCCAACAAAATCATTATTATTTAAGTAATAAATGGTGCAATTGAATAAGGTCAAGCCCAAATCGTAGATTATTTATAATTTCACTGTTGTGTGGTAATAGCTTTTTCGACATTAAAGAGAAAAATTTTGGCTGTCTTTTCCCAATTAAAAAGCTTGATCCGTTCATATCCTTTTGAGATAAGCTCTGCCTGCAATTGTTTATTTTCCAAAATTGTATAAATTTTTTCTGCTATATCATTGACATCATAAGGATTACAATATATTGCGGCATCACCGCAGATCTCAGGGAGCGAGGCTGCATTGGAGACAACACAGGGACATCCGCAGGCCATCGCCTCCAGCGGAGGTAATCCAAAACCTTCGTAAAGCGACGGCAACACCAGCGCGGCGGCATTTTCATACTGATTTCTAAGCTCACTATCATCAACCCAGCCGGTAAATTTAATCCATTTAGACCATGATGATTCCGAGATATCCTTTTTTAACTCCGGCATACCGGTGATAAATTTATTTTCCTCACCGACAATTCGCAGCGGAATATTTATTTTATTTTGCTGATGCAGCAGCTTGTATGCATCGATAAGTTTTTTGAGATTTTTATGCGGTTTGACATTGCCGACATAAAGGAGATAATTTTTCATTTGACCATTAGTTTCGGCCGGTTTTCTCTCATGTCCCCCAAACCCCAGATAAGCGATCCTGACCTTATCGAGACATGGCAAGCCGTACTTACGCATTTCGCTAAAAGTAAATGCCGAATCGGTCATCACTATTGTTGATTTTTTCAAGGCCGTGCGAAACATGAAACGGGCGTATAAGTACTGAAAAAATGTTTTTTGTTTATTCTCATCTGATAAATGAAATATATCATGGATGATACAAATCATTTTGCCCGAATAAAAAACCGGGACATTATAATGTGGCGAGATAAACAGATCGTTTGG
>JAUVBC010000190.1 GCA_030591405.1 Candidatus Zixiibacteriota bacterium | reverse complement strand
AGCCATAAATTGAAAATCCCATCAGGAAGCCAAAGCGGCCGAGTTTTTAAAATAAAAGGAAAAGGAATACCGCATCTGAATTCTTATGGTTCCGGCGATGAGTTGATTCAGATTATGGTTTGGACCCCGGGCAAATTGTCATCTGAAGATAAACGAATTTTAAATCAACTGAGTAAGTCGCCATCATTTGTGCCGCCAAAATCTGATAAATCATTTATTCAGAAACTAAAAGAATCTCTGGGGATTTAATTTTGCAAAACGATTCGGAGCGGACAGGGAAGTATCTTGAAGTAAGCCTGACCGTACCGAAATCTATCGACGAAATTGTCTGTAATTATATAATTGAGAATCTGGCCAGCGGGCTGATATTGGAGGATGAAGAAGGTTCCGATATGATCGGAATTAAGTTTTATCTTCCTGATAATATTCCCCCCGGTTTTCAAAAAGAACTTTTTCAATATATCAATTCAATTGATTCAGAATTCGAATTTTCGGAAAATAGCATTAGGCTAAAAAATGTCCCCGATATCGAGTGGGTTCAAATCTTTCGGGATTCTATCCAACCGATATTTATAAATGACGTCGTTATCCGTCCGCCGTGGGTTTCGATTCCTAATAAAGATTATATCGATCTTATTATTGAACCTAAAATGGCCTTTGGAACCGGGCGCCATGAATCGACCAGATTGTGTATCAGGGCAATCCAGAAACATTTAAAGGAAGGTGATAGCTTCTTTGATCTTGGTTGCGGAAACGGGATTCTTTCTGTATTGGCGGCAAAGAAAAAGGCGACCAGAGTTAAAGGCGCCGATATTGATCCGATAGCAATCGATAATGCCCGGGAAACTATTGTTATGAACGATGTCGCAGATAAAATTGAATATGAAACCGGTTCGATTGAGATCGCCGAAAAAGAAAAACCATACGAAATTTTTGTTGCCAATATTATTAAAGAAACGATTTTAGAACTGTATGATCGAATTGACAATTGCACGAAACCGGGTGGTATTATTGTTTTGTCCGGCTTATTGGCCAAGGACGAGGGGCCGATAGTTTCTAAACTAAAAGAATGCGGTCGAGATAATTATAAGATAATCAAAGAAGGTGGCTGGATAGCTTTTACCGTTTTTAAATAATTATGGCGCTGTATTATACCGATCCAAAAAATATCGAAACCGATTTACTGAGATTAGACAGAACCGAGGCCCATCATATCAGCAAGGTGATGCGTCTGAAAAAAGGTGATGCCCTTGGAGTTGTTGATGGTGTTGGGAACTGTTATCGATGCGAGATTGAAAAATCATCGGGAGGGAAACTACTTTGTAGTATCATCTCGCGCACCCGGAATTTTGGAGAGCCATCAAGTTTTGTTACGCTTGCTTCCGGTTTATCGGTCGGAGCCAAATTTGATGAGATCATTCAAAAAGGGGTCGAGCTTGGTATCAGTCGTTTTATTCCGTTGCTGACTGAAAAATCAAAGCTGAAACTGGATGATCCCAATCGTCTGAAACGTCGTTTGACGCGGTGGAACAAAGTGGCTCTGGCTGCAATGAAACAGTGTGAAAGGTCGCTTCTTCCCGAGATAGTAGAACCTGTTAAATTTGACAAACTTTTTGAGCAGATAAATAATTCCAATCAGATATTATTGTTCGATCCCAGAGGAAATAAGAACCTGTACGAATTGAAATTAATTAAGGGTGATTCTGATATAACTCTGATTGTCGGACCGGAATCTGGTTTTTCCAGAGGTGAATTGGAGTTGGCCGGAGAAAACGGCTCGGAGATAATTTCTTTAGGCAAAAGGATATTGCGGGCCGAAAATGCCTCCCCGGTTATTTCGGCTCTGGTAATGCAGCTTCTTGGGGAATTCAGATAAGTTAGATTCTGCCGATAAATAGTCTTATGAATGACTATCTTTTATTTATTTGGGTTTTTGTTATCGGGCTATCGATTGGCTCGTTTTTGAATGTGCTGATATATCGGCTGCCGAGGGAAAAGAAATTTGTATTTGGCCGTTCGTACTGCCCATCTTGCAAAAAACCGATTAAATTCTATGACAATATTCCGGTTTTAAGTTATCTGATTTTGCTCGGTAAATGCCGCTCGTGTAAAACAAAGATTTCAATCAGATATCCACTGGTTGAACTTTTAAATGGTTTCGCCTGGCTGTTTTTCTTTTATCAATTTGGTGTGAGCTATAACTTTTTGATCTTCAGTTTTCTGTCATCAGCTTTGATCGTAATATTTTTTGTCGATATCGATTTTCAGATAATCCCCGATTCAATCACGCTTCCCGGGATGATTCTGGGACTGGCAGTATCGTTTTTGCCCAATAGCATTGGAATTATCAGCGCCCTGGTCGGCCTGGTTGTTGGCGGCGGAGTTTTGTATCTGATTGCTATTCTGGGCGACTGGTTATTTAAAAAAGAGAGTATGGGCGGGGGAGATATCAAAATGACCGCCATGCTGGGTGCCTTTCTTGGCTGGCAGAAGGTGGTTCTGATATTTTTTGGCGGAGCGGTAATCGGGCTTTTTGTCTCGATAATTTTAATGATAATCTCCAAAAATATCCGTACGACCCGGGTGATACCGTTTGGACCTTTTCTAGCGGCGGCCGCTCTGATTGCTATAATCTATGGCGATAGTATTATCTCATTTTATTTGAAAAATTTCTTTTTTGCCTGAGACAGGTTGTAACTTCTCTTAATCTAAATCGATTCCGTGTCGATAATTATATAGATGAGTAAAAACCCAAAACCAAAAGAATTCCGGCTGGAAATACGGTTGGGCCTGGTTCTTATTGTTCTCTTATTGGCAATACTTGATATTGCCGCGCATTATACTCTATATCGGGTTGGGCAGACGGTCGAAGAACAAATCAGGGAAGAGTTGACCGAGGCGGCCGTTATTGTATCGAATTCGATGACCCGTCTCAATAGAGATGTTTTGCCGTCGGGGCTGGAACAAAATATTGAAGAAAAGTACGGACTCAGGAGAACTGATATAATACAATTAGATTACAAAAGATTTATTTCCATTAAAAATGTAATAAGCCTTGATTCATCTTTTTTGAAGGTTGACAGTACTTTTAAATCGGCCGAGCTGACTGGGTTGCTGACCAACCAGCCGGTCTATCGTCATCAAAGCGGCAGCGATAGCTATCAGCTTCTTTTTCCAACCGAACATCTTGGCTCCAGATATCTGATAATTCTTTCCAAGCCGAGCAGTATTCTGGGACCGATAGAAAATGCAATGAGGATTCTCGTCTTTTTCGGTTTCCTGACTGCAA
The DNA here is from genome assembly GCA_030591405.1 of Candidatus Zixiibacteriota bacterium. Classification (GTDB taxonomy): domain Bacteria; phylum Zixibacteria; class MSB-5A5; order GN15; family PGXB01; genus JAAERC01. The sequence continues at coordinate 1,757 of JAUVBC010000190.1, read as the reverse complement.
TTGTAATTGTGTTTGTTTCAATCAGATTGGTTCATACCGTTTTGTACCCATTCGACCGGTTAAAAGAAGAGGCAGAAAAATCGGGACATTATGATAAAAACAATGAAGATGAGGTCGGTCAACTGATCGGTTCATATGAAGAGATAATTAAAGAACTTCGTAAAAAGGAAAGTGAATTGGTTGCGCTCAATAAGATTGTAACGCAACGAGCCGCCGATCTGGAAGTTTATAATGATTATATTCTAAAATCGATCAATGCTGGAATAATTACTCTTGATGCTGACCGGAAAATTTCGACTATCAATCGCGCCGCAGGAAATATATTTGAACTTCAAATCTCTTCTTTGATTGGAACCGAATATGAAAATCTGGTTTCAGATCACCCTGAATTAAATAGTTTGATAAACCGGTATTTTAATAGCAAGGAGATTTTTGCCAATCAGGAAATCAGAATTGTGTCAAAAGATGAAGAGGCACTGGTGTTGGCAGTATCGATTTCGCCATTAATTGATAGCTCCGGTAACAATATTGGTTGTGCCATTATTATAAATGATCAAACAGAATTTATCACGATTCTTGAAGAGTTGGGGCTCAATAAAAGGATGGCCACCATTGGTGAGATGTCGTCCGGATTGGCTCACCAACTGCGTAATTCCACCGCGGCGATTGTCGGCTTTGCCAGGTTGATAGAAAAAAGAATCGTCGATGAAAACTCTCGGAAAAATATAAATTTCCTTACTAAAGAAGCGATGCAGGCGGAAGCTCTTATTGCCCGATTCCTTGATTTTGCCCGGCCGCTTCACGCTTCCTTTGAGATGATTGCTCTCGCTGAATTTGTCAATGAGATTGTTGAGTCAAGTAAACACCGTTTTCCCAATGTAAGCTTCATTTTTGAAGCAGGTTCAGTTGATAATATTTTCATACATGGTGACCCATTGCTTTTAAAGCAGGCGGTGTCAAATATAACTGATAATGCCTGCAAATCGTATGATACCGGGATTGGTGAGATAAAGATCAGATATACTCAATCGCATGAAAATTTCAGAATGGAAATTATAGATAATGGTTCAGGGATTTCAGAGACCGACAAAGATAATATTTTCACACCGTTTTACTCTGGTAGTCCATCTGGTTCTGGTTTGGGTTTGCCGTTGGCTCAGAAAATCATTTCTTTGCATAAGGGATTGGTCGATTTTAGAGACAACCCTGATGGTGGCACAATCTTTTCAATTTCACTTCCACAATCAATCACAAATTCAAAATTATCAGTTGAGCATTCGATTGAGGGCTCTCTGGAATAAATCAGTTGCCTGTTTTATAGTAATAGTCTATATTTACCTTTCTAAATAATAAATACCGGAGGTTTGATGATAAATAGCGGCGAGCTACGAAAAGGCAAAAAATTGATGTATGAGGGAAGCCCTTATGTTGTTGTCGATTTTCAACATGTAAAAATGGGCCGGGGCCGTCCTCATATCAAAGTAAAAATGAAGAATTTTCTGTCCGGCTCCGTAGTAGAAAAATCATTCTTGACGACTGAATCATTTGATGAACCTGATCTTATTAATACAGATATGCAGTACTTGTATTGTCAGAATGATGAGTTTGCTTTTATGGATTCCAAGTCGTATGAGCAGATCTCTATCCCTGCTGAGGTCCTTGGTGATACCAGATGGTATCTGCTAGAGAATTTGGAATATAATGTTTTGCTATATAAGGGTGATCCGATTTCAGTGGAGCTGCCGGCCTCAGTGATT
>JAUVBC010000073.1 GCA_030591405.1 Candidatus Zixiibacteriota bacterium | reverse complement strand
GAAATGCTTGGAGATTACAGCGAATATAATAAAATTGCTAGTCCGTTACTACCCTATGAAAAATTACTGCCGTGGGACGAGGCATTAACTTGGATGGTCTGTGCCATTTCGTTGGAAGAACTCGATGAAGCAGAAGAACAAATAATTGCCACTTTACGTAAAGTCCGGAAAGTCCCATATGACAAAGAAAATGATTTTGCCGTTTTTGGGCAGGAGAGTCTTCGTGAGATGGTCGGCAATATTACCAAATATATTTATATTGCCATGATTGTTATCTCATCGGTTGGTTTGATGGTCGGAGGCGTTGGTGTTATGAATATAATGCTGGTTTCGGTAACCGAAAGGACCCGTGAAATTGGCGTTCGGAAAGCTATCGGAGCCAAACGAAATAACATTCTCTGGCAGTTTTTGATCGAAGCGATGACCCTCTCCGGTTCAGGCGGCGTCCTTGGTATTATCTTTGGTGTCGGCACCGCTTTATTGATCGGCGCCCTGTCACCGCTTCCTTTTGGCGTCTCGCCGATATTTATTTTCCTCGGGTTTATGGTAGCTGTTACGGTCGGATTAGCAGCCGGGATTTATCCGGCATTTCGTGCCGCCAGTGTTGATCCAATAGAATCCCTCAGGTACGAATAAGGTCTTCCTATGACAACGGTTGAATTAAAAGAAGGTATTCTCCTCGCATTTGATTCTCTAAGGTCAAATAAATTCAGATCGGCGCTGACAATTCTGGGAGTATTGATCGGCGTCTGGTCGGTGATCGCGATGTCATCGCTGGTCAGCGGGCTCGATAGTGCCGTTCAGGAATCAATTAATGATCTGGGATCCAATGTTCTTTATATCACCCGATTTGCTCCTGAAACCGATTTTGATGAACTTTCTGAGGAAGAACGAAAAAGAAAAGAAATTACGCCGGAAGAAGCGATTGCCATCAGAGAAAATTGCCCATCGGTAAAGGCGGTGTCGCCAGAAAACCACTATCATCGTGTTCGGGGTGGGAATGTTGTAAAATATAAAAGTAACCGAGCAAACCGCCCGGGCATTGTCGGAGTATGGGCCGATTATCAGAAAGTACACAACACTTCCTTAAGTATGGGTCGTTTTATAACCAGAGTTGATGATGATACGAGGGCACAGGTTTGTGTTATCGGCTCCGATGTTCGGGAGGCGCTGTTTGACAAAGAGGATCCGATTGGGAAACAGATTAGGGTGAACAATTATCGATTCGCAGTCGTTGGCGTTATTGAAAAACAGGAAAATATGTTTGATGTAACCGATAATAATGAAATTGTTATCCCTCTTTCGACTAAACTTAAAATGGTACCATGGGACAAAGCTCTCTTATTGGTTGCAAGTGCCGAATCAACAGAAAAAATAGACGCCGCCAAAGAAGAGATAATTGCGATTCTTCGCCAGGTTCGTCAGGTGCGATATGATAAGGAAAACAATTTCGCCATATTCGGACAGGAGAATATTCGGGAAATGGTCAGCAATATGACCAAATATATATATCTTGCTATGATAATCATCTCATCGGTCGGCCTGATGGTCGGTGGTGTTGGAGTGATGAATATAATGCTGGTTTCGGTGACTGAACGGACGCGGGAAATAGGCGTACGCAAGGCGATTGGAGCCAAACGATTCAATATTTTATGGCAATTTCTTATTGAAGCGATGACTCTCTCTGGAAGCGGGGGATTACTTGGCGTTTTAGGTGGGGTTCTGACCGCTTTGCTGATCGGTGTGCTTACTCCATTGCCTTTTGGAATTTCAACGATTTTCTTAGTTCTTGGATTTACGGTTGCAATTTCGGTTGGTCTGGTGGCTGGTTTGTATCCTGCTTATAGAGCCGCTCGGGTCGATCCGATTGAATCCCTTCGTTACGAATAAATAAATTAAATTAAATATTGTCCGTTTTGATTCGTCTATATAAATTAGAACGTATAATCTAATGGAAGGATTGAGTTTTAGATGAGAATTATTACATATCTATTTTGCTGGCTGGTTTTACTGGCAACCTTATCCTACGGGCAGACAATTATATCGGAAAAACGAAATATTGCCGTTTCCGAGTTTCGCGTTGATTATTCTGAATTTTATGATGTTTCCGAAGAAAAAAGCAGGTTGGAAATATATTACCAGGTTTTTAACTCCGATCTTTTATTTATCAGAAACGGAGATAAATTTGAGGCCAGCTACACCTTATCAGTGTCAATTGTTGATAAAAAGAATATTCCAATTGTCAGCAAGAACAGAGATAAGGAAATAGTTGTCAATCAATATGCCCGAACGGTTTCAAGGACAGATTTTCGTACCGGGCAAATCAATTTTCACTTGTCGCCCGGCAATTACGGGGTCGAGTGTTATTTACTGGACAATAATTCAAAGAAAAGTATAAAGAAATCAATTGATTTCACCATACATAAATTTGATCGGCGAAATCCACAAGTTTCCGGGGTAGAGTTAGTTTTTGCGGTCGATTCGGTGCTTTACGATTCGGCATTTATAAAAAGCGGGATGACAATTATTCCCAATGTTGGCCGTATTTATGGTGAGGATACAGCTTCGGTTTTTAGCTACTACTTTGAGATTTATAAGGGAAAAAGCAATGCCGAGAAAGTTTTTATTGAAACCCGTCTTCTCGACAGAAAATTAAAAACAATATATTTTGATTCGGTTACGGCAGATATTGATGCTCCTGTAATTGCTCAATTCCGACAAGTTGCTTTGAAGGAATTTAAGGGCGGGGAATATACTTTAGATATTATTTTGAAAGGTCGCAGAGGAAAAGCGATTGATAATTTTCAAAAGAAATTTAATATATATTGGTCTGCTGAGGCAATGGTATTGAATGATTATAAAACAGCCGTTAAACAACTGAAATATATTGCAATTCCATCCGAAATCAAAGCAATTGACACTGTTTCCAATTCAGAGCTGAGACTGAAAGCATGGAACCAATTCTGGGAATCACATGACCCTACTCCGGGAACTATTGAAAATGAGATGAAAATTAGTTATTATTATCGGCTTGAATTGGCCAACCGGCGTTTTACGGTTATGCGGCGCGACGGCTGGCAAACAGACCGAGGTATGATACTTATTATGTATGGAGAACCTGACCAGATCGAAGATTACCCATTTGAATCCAGTAATAGTGCTTATCAGGTTTGGAGTTATTATAATGTCGACAGCAAACCAAGAGAATTTCTTTTTATAGATGAGTGGAATAACAACGACTATGTATTACAGTATCCTTACGATGGAGTAAGGTACTAAGGCAGGAATATAAATAATGAAGAATCGTGTATTTTTATTAGTGGTATTATTATTTCTTACGGCTGGCAGCTTATTTTCACAAGAATCATCATCTGCCCCATTAAGTGTTCAGGCCGGTATTACTGTCTTTGATGATCCCTCTAATGCTCGGAGTGCCTTTGTACAATTCCCATATTCTGTACAACGTAATCAGTTTGACTTTGTCCGGGTTGAGGATACTGAACAATTCAAAGCGACTATCTATGCTGAAATAATACTATCCGATACATTAGGCAATCATCTTGATTCGGCAAGTACATATTATTACACCTTTGCCAGAAACCGGCAGGAAACCGATAATGGCGAAATAAAATTGTTTAATTATTTATCTTTGATTATTGAGCCGGGGGCATATAAGGCCGTTTTGAGTGTTTATGATGTTTCGAGCAAAAATAAGGGCTCCTTTATATATGACCGGATTGAAATCGATGCACCAATTCCCAACCGGCTTAGATTTAGTGGTCTTGAGTTTGCCCATGATATTAAAATTGTGGAAGAAACTTTAGATAATATTCCATCACACCTCGATAAGAATGGATATCGAATTATTCCCAATCCGACGGGGATATATTCCCAAACAGATTCCAATCTATTTATTTATGCCGAATTGTATAATCTTGATTACGATCCTAATATTGTCGATTCTTTTACTCTTGCATTTTCCGTTTTTGATGCCAAAGGTTTGATGTATCAGGATTATGGTTTACAATTGATAGAAAAACCGGGGACAACAGGGATTATTACAAATGTTATTAATATTGCCGGATGGAATCCTGGTCGATATGAATTGAGACTTATTGCAACTGATAAAACTTCCGATCAAGCGACTCAAACATCCCGTAAATTTATAATATCTAAAAAATCGGGTCAACTGTCGGACATGATTGCCACAACAATTATTTCTCCCCTGGACACCGCCAGTCTCGAAACTAAAACAAATTGGATACGCTTTCTCGTTGATCCGGCAGATTGGGTCTTGTTTGGTTCCTTAAATGAAGTCGGGAAATCAGAATTTATAGCGCAATATTTCAATGATAAAGACCCTACTCAGGGAGATGGGAAAAATGAGTATTTGGAAGAAGTATTGTATAACTTCAATTTTGCCAATCAAAAGTTTTCTTCATTGCCGGAACTAAGTGATGGTTGGCGCTCGGATCGGGGGAGAATTCTTTTGCAGCACGGACCTTGCAATAAAATTGAAGATGCTGTGGTTCCATCCCAATCCGGTCCATTGCAAATTTGGCACTATTATTTTATTGAGGAAGGCGTATATTTTATTTTTCAGGATCTTGACGAGTTTGGCAATTATCGTCTTGTTCACTCCAATAAGCAGGGTGAACGGTTCGACAATGATTGGGAATATTGGATAAAAAATAATGGGATGGAGTCTGAAGCATCAGCCAAAAGAGGTACTAATAAAATACCAGACATCGGCATTGGTGGCAATTAGTAATACAAGGATAACAATTATTACTAATAAATATAGTTCAAGGAGGAACTCTATAAAGTGAATAGGCGAATCTTTCTAATAGTATTGATAGTGTTGTTTATATCTTCATCATCTGTTTTTTCTGAGGCAATCAGCATTCAGGCCGGCATAAATGTTTTTAATGACCCCAGAGGCGGCACCGCATCATATGTAGAATTTCCATTTTTGCTGAAACGATTTCAATTTGATTCAGCTCCAGTGGAGGGTGAAGATTGGTTGCGTGGGATTATATCGGCCGATTTGTATCTATCTGATACACTTGGAAATAAAATTGATTCTGCCATTACATATTTTTATACCAAAGCAGATAATGTCTGGGAAGCGTCCAGAAAAGATGTCGAGCTTCATAATAAATTAGCATTATATATCGAACCGGGAATATATGAGATTTCGCTTGAAGTTACCGATGTTGTTAGCGGGAAAACCGGTTCTTTTCATTATGGGCAATATGTAATTGATCCATTAATTTCAGATTCTTTGTGTATGAGTGATATTGAGCTCGCAAAAAGTATACGTTATGTTACTGATTCTTCAATCCTGGCGACATCACGGTTGATAAAAAACGGTTATGAAATCAGAACCTCGCCAATGGGAGTTTTTAATCATTCCGATAATTACATATATATTTATGCTGAAATTTATAATCTGGATTATTCTCCAGCCAAAAGTGATTCTTTTACTCTTACTTTTCAGATTTTTAAAGGCAACGGGGAACCTTACTTTGATTTTGGTGAAATGTTGATTTACAAACCTGATTCGACGGCAGTTATTACCAATCGATTTGATTATTCAAGTTGGGCGCTGGGGAAATATGAATTAAGACTTACCGCTACCGATTTAAGCACCGGGGCGACTACAGAATCTGCGCAAAAAATATCGATTGTTTCTTTACCAACGCAACAGCCAGATAAAATTTCAATTTCTTATCGTTCTCCTTTGGACACCGCCAGTATGGAAACCAAAACAAACTGGATACGGTTTATTATTGATCCTTCGGATTGGGAGATGTTCCAAACCTTGAACGATACCGGGAAATATGCCTTTATTATTCGCCATTTTGATGATAGGGATCCTTCACCAGGTACCGACAGGAATGAATATCTGCTCGATGTTATCTCAAGATTTAACTATGCTAATAATAATTATTCATCGCTGGCCGGGGTGAAAAATGGCTGGAGTACTGACCGTGGAAGAGTATTGCTGAAATATGGACTGAGTGATGAAATAAAAACGGCATCACCGCCGGCAGTTATGAAACCGCTTCAAGTCTGGTATTATTATTCGCTTCAAGGCGGAGTATATTTCGTATTTGAGGACAGCCAGGGATATGGCAATTTTCGACTGGTTCATTCCACAGCCAAAGGTGAAATCTATAGCGGCGGTTGGGATGAAGTAGTTAATAATTATGAGACAGATTTTGATTAACCAACAATATTTATTATTTATAAAAAAACCTGATCAAATCTGATCAGGTTTTTTATTGTAATTATTAATATATTCTAACCGGAGGTAGTTTTTACAGCAGGTTTTGTTTCGTTGGCTTTTTGGCCAGGGATACGAATAACCCGTTTCACCGGTACCGTAAAGCGGTTTGTTTCTTTGCCGGTTAGTTCAATAGTTATTGATTTTTGAAATTCTTCGGAAACAAATTCATCAAGTAATTCAATTTTCCCTTTGGCCGTTTTACCCGGTTTTACGCTTTTGGGAAGAGAAAGCTTAAACATCCCGGATGGCATATCTACCAAATCGATGTCAAGTTTTTCATCGGTAACATTGGTAATTGTAAATTCGAGTTTTTTCCTCGTCTTTTCGCCGTATTGGGATATGTCAAATTTGTATGGCTTAAATATCACCGGATAAGTCGAATCAGGATTAGTAAAGATATTTGCCGTTATTTGTACAAATTTCTTATCTGGTCCTTCATTGGTCTCGATGCTGGGACGCTTTGATGTTTTGCTCCGATAAGATTTGGTCGAGAATATAATTTCAAGTCTGGTGCTGTCACCGACAGCAAGCTCGTCTTTGTCAAGAGGAGCCTTAGTGCATCCTCAGCCAGGTTTCACTTTGATGATTTTAAGCGAGTCGGTTCCGGTTGAATGTAACCAGAAAACATGACTGATCTTAGAATGCTGTGGAACATATCCAAAATTGAAAACCGATTCAGGAATCGTCATCGCCGGATCAGCCAAAGCATTGCCAAACAACCCAAATGTGAAAAGCATTATCAATAATGTAAGGGTCGTTGTTTTCATATTTCCTCCAAAAATTAATTTATTACAAAGTCAATTATTCTCATAATATCGGCAAAATCAACAGAATCTACAACGGCATAATTTAGTGCCGTCTGTTTCCTTTATTTAATTACCTTTTGTATTATCTGCGAACACCTTTCTTTTGACAGATACGGAAAATAGTAATTCCTGAGATTTGGTATTAATATATTTAAATGTAAACGATTCGCCAAATTCACTCGATTTACCTTTGTCTGTAAGTTTTACGGTTCCTTTTGCTTTTTTGCTTGCTTCTACATATACCGGGAAATCAAGCTCGAAATATTCAGAATTTGTAAACATTAGTTCCAGCGGAATTGTCTCATCGGTGACGTTATTAATATAAAATTCAGCCTTTTCGATACCCTTGTCTCCAAATTGAGAAAAGTTCATGACAGCCGGTTCAACGAAAATATCCTCAAAATTGTTGTGATTTTTATAAATCGCCGCCTTTACCGTCACCTTGGCCAGTCTGACGCCGCTCTCGTCATAGATATGAGTTACCTTATATATTTTGCCTGCCAGTTTTTGAGGCATCAATTTAATTTCTAATGTAATGCTGTCACCAGGCAATAATATATTATTGTCGAATTTCGCCCTAATGAAATCACAATATGTGCTGATTTTTCCAATGCGAAGAGTATCGGTTATATTTGATTTCATTGTAATTTTTCTGGTAAACTCGCCCATTTCTGGAATAAATCCAAAATTTGCCGTAGCGTGAGACATCGTAACAAACGATTCAGTTTGGGCAAACGAAGAAATGGCAAATAATAATATAACTATAAAGTAAATCACGCGCTGCATAAGTTAATTCTCTCCAATTTATTTATTATACTTAATGAAGTATAATCTGTTCCAGCCAAAATGCAATAGTTTTAACTATTTTTGGCGTATCTTATTGATTTTTAGACTATTTATGGCTATTTTGGGCAAATAAATAAACGGAGGAACTTCGTAATACTGCCATGAAAATGAAGGCAGTTTCCTCCTGAAAATGATAATTTTAATTTTGGAGTAGATATGAACCCAAGGGAATATTTAGACGCGAATAAACAGATGAGATTGGATGATTTGTTTGATTTTCTTCGAATTCCATCTGTGTCGGCCAAAAGTGAAAACAAAAAAGATGTGCAAGCTTGTGCCGAATGGCTTTCCAATCAATTAAATGGGATTGGAATTGAATCAAAGATAATGCCGACTGGCGGCCATCCGGTTGTCTATGGTGAAAAAATAGTATCTCCTGACAATTTGACTATTCTATATTATGGGCATTATGATGTTCAACCGCCAGAGCCACTTGAATTGTGGAAAACCACCCCATTTGAGCCTCTGATTGAAGATGGGTATATCATTGCCAGAGGCGCTACTGACGATAAGGGGCAGCTATGGACCCATGTTAAGGCGCTGGAAGCATATTTAGCAACCGGAACCGAACTGCCGGTAAATGTGAAATTATTGATGGAGGGTGAGGAAGAATCAGGCTCTGAAAATCTCGAAAGATTTATAAAAGACAATGCCGAAATGCTAAAAGCCGATATTGTTGTGGTTTCCGACAGTGGTCAATTTGGAAAAGATAAACCGGCCGTTACTTATGGTCTGCGCGGACTGGCGTTTGTAGAAGTTAAAATAACCGGCCCGGATCGGGATCTTCATTCTGGTAGTTTTGGCGGATCGATCGCTAATCCTATTAATATTCTGGGAAAGATAATTGGTGCCCTTCATGATGAAAACGGCAAAATCACTATTGATGGTTTTTATGACGATGTCAAACCACTCACCGACTGGGAAAGAGAACAGTTTGCCGCGCTTCCTTTTAATAAAGATGAATATCTGGCCAAAACCGGTTCCGCCGGCTTATTTGGTGATAAGGATTATACAGTCCTGGAGCAGATCTGGGGACGTCCGACATTGGATGTGAATGGAATAACCGGTGGATACCAGGGAGAGGGAGCCAAAACTATTATTCCCTCAATTGCGACATGCAAAATTACGATGCGTTTGGTGGCCGATCAGGACCCGATGGATATCTGCAATAAAATCGAAAAATATATAAAAAAT
>JAUVBC010000146.1 GCA_030591405.1 Candidatus Zixiibacteriota bacterium | reverse complement strand
GACCCAAAAAAAAGACAGATATTTCTTGGCAAGATGTTAAAAACTAAAACGATAAATTTTATAAAACCATAGACAAGATGATTCTTTAATTTTTGCCTGAATTTTGCCACCGGAATTTATACCAGTTTAGATTTTAATATATCATGCAGATGGAGAATACCAACCGGTTTACGATTTTTCCCCACAACCGGGATAACCGTAATCGAGTATTTTTCCATCACCGCCAGTGCTTTGTCAAGAATAGCATCAGGTTCAATTGTCTGCGGGTTTTTGACCATCGCTTCGTCGGTTCGAATATTAAAAAAATTACTATCTTTTTGAGCGAGCCGACGCAGATCACCATCGGTAAAGATGCCAATTAATAAACCGTTATCGTCAATTACCAGCACCGCCCCAAGTCTTTTGCCGGTCATCTCAATGATCGTATCTTTCATTGTGGTATCAGCTTTGACAAACGGTATCTCGGAATTGGTATGCATCATATCTTCAACTCTTTTTAAAAGTCTGCGACCGAGTGATCCGCCCGGATGCAAATGAGCAAAATCTTCCGGTGAAAAATTCCGCTCTTTGAGCAAAGCGACTGCGAGAGCATCGCCCATAACCATCGCTGCCGTCGATGATGACGTCGGAATCAGATTCTCGGATCCGGCGGCCTCAGATTCGACCGAACAATCCAAAACAATATCGCAATTGCCGGCCAATGGCGAATCAACCTGAGCGGTCATCAGAATTATTTTTACGCCGAGTCGTTTTATGGTCGGCAGTATCTGGTAAAGTTCATCGGTTGCGCCTGATTTGGAAATGGCAATAACAATATCATCTTTTTGAACCAGGCCAAGATCACCGTGAACACCTTCGGCAGCGTGGAGAAAAAACGAGGCGGTCCCGGTTGATGACAATGTCGCCGCCACTTTTTTGCCGACCAGACCAGATTTGCCCATCCCGGTAATTATCACGCGTCCGGAACAGTCAAGAATCAGCTTAACTGCGGCGGTGAAATTTTCATCGAGTCTTCCGGCAAGACGAGCAATTGCCTCGGCTTCTTTTTGAAAGACTTCTTTTCCGTTTTTGAGAATCATCTTTGTAACTTATGTCAAAACCGACATCGGGTCAAGGTTATTGCCCTCAAAATATGCTTTCAATATTTCTCTGACCGCTCCAAAGCCACCTTTAGCCTCGGTAACATAATCGACTACATCTTTTAGTTCCTCGGCGGCATCGGCAACAGCTATTGACAAGCCGACTTTTTTGGCCAGTTTAATATCGAGAATCTCATTACCGACAAAGGCGACCTGCGAATGCTCCAATTTTAGCTCTTCCAGAAGCGGCTTTATCTGTTCGCATTTTTCCCGCATCTCCTGCAGGATATACTTAACCTTTAAATCTTTCATTCGTGTCGTGGTAGCCGCCGAATAACGACCCGATATAACCGCGATCTTTAATCCGGTGCGCTGGGCGAGAACGATGTAGAAACCGTCAGAGATATGAAATTTTTTCATCTCGAACCCGTCCGGTCCAAAAAAGATATGGTCATCGGTCAAGACACCATCGACATCAAGTGCCAGCAATTTGATCGTTTTGAATCTTTCGACCAATTCGTCAAAGTTGATATGTTTCTTACTCACAGATTATCCTTCAAAATATATTATTGATTAGCCTCAGACACTCTTTTGACCTCGACTATTAAGGTTTCCATATCCTCTAATGGCAGCATTGCCGCAGCATCACTCAGTGCCGATAATGGATCAGGGTGCGTTTCGACAAAAAGTCCGTTAATACCGATAGCGACCGCTGCTTTGGCAAAAGGTGTTACAAATTGCGGCTGGCCCGATGAGAAATTCCCGCCGCCGCCCGGCAGTTGCAGTGAATGAGTCGCATCAAAAACAATCGGAAAACCAAAATTTTTCATAATTATCAATGACCGAAAATCAACGACCAGATTATGATAACCAAACGATGAACCTCGTTCGGTCAGCATCACTTTGCCGGAGCGGGCTTTGGCGGCGACTTTATCCATATCATCAGGCGATAAAAACTGCCCTTTCTTGATATTGACCCATTTGCCGGTTGAGGCTGCTTTTCTGACCAGTTCGGTTTGGCGGCATAAAAAAGCCGGGATCTGAATAACATCGGCAACCTCGGCGGTTCGTACTGCCTCGGAGGTCTCATGAATATCGGTTAAAATCGGGAGATCAAATTCGTCTTTGACTTTTTGCAGAATTTTCAAACCAAAACCGATGCCATGTCCCACAAATGATTCCCCCGACAAACGATTAGCTTTGGCATATGATGATTTAAAAATTACCGGGATATCATATTTATCAGATAATTTGCGAAGTTTTTCGGCGACAGTAAAACAGACCTTTTCCGACTCAATTGCACAGGGCCCGGAAATCAGAAACAGTTTTTTCCCCTCGATTATTTTGTCTATGTCATAATTCTTTGGCATATGAACCTCCCTTTAACTAAAGTTTTAGGTTTAGAACTTTTTGTAATGCCACTTTATAACATCAGTATCATTGGTAATATAATCATTTGAAGCAACCGGAACAAACGAATCATTTACAGAAAATATCCATCCGAAATTTCGTGTCGATGCTATCGAATCGATCGCTTTTACAAAAATTCCCATCGAACTCTCCACAAAATCAACATGATATTTTTCTAAAGTTAAATCAAAGACCGATTTCCCGGTAAAACCAGCTATTTCTATAACAAGACTATCAGTATCATTGTTGGCATTATTTTTATTCTCCGATGAATTATTATCTTTATCCCCACAGGATAAAAAAGAAAATAAAACCAGAATCACAATAATAAATTGAGCCGATATGTTCTTTTTGTTAAATATATTCATTTTCATAATTCATATAAATCCAATTGGTTTAATAATATGCTGACAAGTAACAATTGTCAAAGCATAGATAATTTTTATCAGATGAAACTTTTGATTTTGGGAAACGTCTATATCAATATGACGAGGAAATAAGGCATTAACTATAAAAGAGAAATCAAAATGATCAAAAAAATTCTATTTGTAACAATTCCGACTTTAATGATTGCGGCCGTTCTCTATTTTGCCATGAGCGGATCGGGCAATGGAGAAGATGTCCTGAAAACGATAACAGTCGAAAAGGGTGAGATTGTTGATAAGGCTCTCGCGGTCGGACGAATTGACCCAAGAAAAGAAATTTCGGTCAAATCAAAAATTTCCGGGACGGTCAGAAAGATATATGTCGAAATCGGTGATCAGGTAAAAGTTGGAGATCCATTAATTGATGTTGACCCCGACCCGACGCCGATAGAGTTTGCCGAGGCCAAACGGCAGGTCGAGATCTATCAGGTTGCTTTTGACAATACCAAGCGGGAGTTTGATCGCTCACAATCATTATTGGACAAAGAACTAATTTCTCGTCAGGATTACGATGCCAAACAATCAGCTTTTGATGAGGCCAATCTCAGACTTAAACTATCCAAAGAAAAACTAAATTTAATTCAATCGGGTCAAACTGAAAATTCCGACCTTAAAGTTGACAACACAATCAAATCACCTATTACCGGTATGGTTCTTTCGCGCTTAGTGGAAGAGGGCAATCCGGTGGTGCCGCTGACATCGTATCAGGCCGGAACCGACCTGATGTCTCTCGCTTATATGGAGGATTTGATTTTTAAGGGGACGGTTGATGAAATCGACGTCGGCAAACTAACTATTGGAATGCCGGTGGAAATCAAGGTTGGCGCAATTCCCAATATAATTATCAATGGCAAACTGGAACGGGTATCTCCGAAGGCTCACCGTGATGAAGGTTCGACCCTTTTTGATATTGAAATAAGTTTAAATGACATTGGCGAATCGTTCCTGCGCGCCGGTTACAGCGCCAACGCCGATATTATTATTACCAAAAAAACTGATATTATTCTTGTCCCCGAACGACTGGTCAGTATGTCCGATTCAATCATCACCGTTGAGGTACAGGATACGGCCGGCAATATTGAAACCAGAGATGTTACCACCGGTCTTTCTGATGGAATCAATATTGAAATTGCCACCGGACTTGTTGAAGGTGAATTGCTGGTTGAGCGTCCGCCAAAAGAGATCGAATAAAAGATGATACCTTTTCTATCATTAAAACAATTTTTCAGGGATCTTCGGCGCCAAAAACTACGGACTTTCATGACTATGGGCGGAATCCTCTGGGGAACTTTGGCCATTATTCTACTTTTTGCTTTTGGCAAAGGAATCCAAAAGGCTCAAATCAAATCACAAAAAGGGATGGGTGAAAATATATCTATTATCTGGCCGGGAACAACCTCGAAACCATGGAAAGGTCTGCCGCGCGGACGCGATATTCGTATAACCGAAGATGATGTGTCAATGATGAAAGCGAGAATAGAATCAATAGGACGAATTTCGCCGGAATACACCCGATGGTCAGTTCCTATTGAATATAATAGGAAGAAATCGGTTCAGCAGGTTTGTGGGATTTGGCCGGAGTTTGGCCCGATGCGTAATATCATTCCGCAGATCGGCGGAAGATTTATAAACGATCTCGATATGCTTCAGAAACGGCGGGTTGTATTTTTAGGGGACAAATTAAAAGACGAGCTGTTTGGCGAAGAGGACGCTATCGGGGAGTATGTTCTGATTAACAGCATGCCTTTCCGAGTAATCGGTGTCCTAAAACCAAAAAAACAGGATAGCTCTTATAGTGGCCGAGATAATTGGAAAGCAATTATTCCGATGACAACTTTTCGCGGAATGTACTCTCGAATTTATCCTAATAATGTGGTTGTTCAGTCAGAGGAAGGTATCTCGATGGCCAGAACCAAGCAGGATATTTATGATATGATGGCCGCAAAATACAATTTCGACCCCAGCGACACTGAGGCTCTGAGTATATGGGATACTACCGAAGGAATAGTATTTATAACTAATTTCTTTATGGCTTTCCGAATTTTCCTGGTCGGTATCGGGGTGGCAACGCTGATTACCGGGGGGATCGGTGTCTCGAATATTATGAATGTTGTTTTAGAGGAAAGAACCAAAGAAATCGGGATAAAGATGGCGCTGGGTGCAAAGAAGAAATTTATAATGATGCAATTTATAACCGAAACATTAATATTAACATTTGTTGGCGGGTTAATTGGTTGGCTGATTGGATTTGGAATGATAACAATATTTCCAATGTTCGAATTAGATGAATTTGTCGGAATCCCTGAAATCGACTATATCGGGTCAATTCTGGCGATTGTTATTCTTGGTCTGGTTGGCTTGGTTTCGGGATATTTTCCGGCCAAACGAGCCGCCAATTTACAGCCTGTACAGGCATTGAAACTATTTTAGATTATGAACCCTCGTATTTTATATAACATATTCGTCCGCGATTTTCGTAAGCAGAAAAAAAGGATGCTCCTTACTGTAACGGCAATCGCCTGGGGAACTATTGCCATTTTGCTTCTTCTCGCTTTTGGCGAAGGCCTGAAATTGCAGCTGGATAAAAACTGGAAAGGTCTTGGCGACGGCATTGT
This sequence comes from Candidatus Zixiibacteriota bacterium, assembly GCA_030591405.1. Taxonomy (GTDB): domain Bacteria; phylum Zixibacteria; class MSB-5A5; order GN15; family PGXB01; genus JAAERC01. Next base: position 562 of record JAUVBC010000146.1, on the reverse strand, counting down.
TATTGTCTGGGGTGGGAGGACGACCAATCTTTTTCAGGGACTTGGTCAGGGCCGAAGAATAAGATTTACAGAAGAAGATATGAAATATATTCAACGCCGGATGCCGGAACTGCGGCATGTGGCCGGAGAATATGTCCGCTGGGGAGTAAATTATAAATATGGCGATAAAATTTTCAGTGAACGGCTAACCGGGGTTTATCCATGTTATGAAGATATCAGGTCACATTATCCTGAGGCAGGCGGACGATTTATAAATAATATCGATATCGATAAAAAGAGACGGGTGATTTTCCTTGGTGGGGTTATGAAAGAAAAACTTTTTGGCGATGAGGACCCCGTTGGCAAACAGGTCAAATTAAATTCGGTTCCATTTACGGTTATCGGGGTGATGAAAGATAAGATTCAGATGGGGATGTATAACGGTCCCGATGAAAATGTCGGTTCGATTCCTGCGACAACTTTTTCAGCACTATACGGATTTAGATATTTCAATCATATAATCTATCAACCTTATGAATTTGATAATATGTCAGGGATTGAAAAAAGATTATTTGAGGTCATG
>JAUVBC010000021.1 GCA_030591405.1 Candidatus Zixiibacteriota bacterium | reverse complement strand
GATTTATTTCATAATGGTGTGTTGCCGCTTAAAGCCTGGAAAGAACAAAAAGGGATTAGGACAACTATTGTCGACGTCTCCACTATCGGCAACAATGAAACCGCCATCAAAGCATATATTCAAAATTTCTACGATGATCCTGACTATAATCTTGGCTGGGTCCTTCTCGTTGGTGATGCGGCCGAAGTGGCACCTGCTTATGCTTCAAACGGCGCGTCTGATCCAAGTTATTCAAAACTGGCCGGTGATGATGACTATCCTGATATTTTTATTGGTCGATTTTCTGCCCAAAGTGCGAATGATGTTGAAACGCAGGTGACCAGAACGATTGATTATGAGAAAAACCCCAGCGGAACCGATTGGTTTCATAAAGCAACCGGGATAGCTTCCGATCAAGGCGACGGTATCGGTCATGACGGCGGCGAGATTGATTATGAGCATATGGAATATATTAGACAGGATTTACTTAGTTTTACCTATACCGTTGTGGACCATATCTATGACCCGGGTGCTTCTGTTTATCCGGTAATAGACGCTTTAAACGAAGGCCGTAGTTTTGTTAACTATACCGGGCATGGCAGTACAACCTCATGGACCACGACCAATTTTGGCACCTATCATATTAATAATCTAACAAATGAAAATGAATTACCTTTTGTGGTAAGTGTCGGATGTGTCAATGGGAATTTCACCGGAACAACCGTTTGTTTTGCTGAAACCTGGTTGCGTGCTACCAACGTCGGAGTTGCCACCGGGGCCATTGCCGCATACATGTCTTCAATAAATCAATCCTGGGCACCGCCGATGGAAGCGCAGGACGAGATAGTTGATTTATTGATTGCTAAAGAAAAAACTACTATTGGCGGACTCTGCTTTAATGGCTCTGTTAAAATGATGGATGAGTACGGAACTGCCGGTGTCGAAATGTTTGATACCTGGCATATTTTTGGTGATCCGTCGGTTTTGATGTGGAGCGATACACCATCACCATTAGTCGTGTATCATAATTCCTCGATACTATTTGATCAGGCCGAATTTAACCTTGAAGTTGTTGGTGAAGTTGGTGCCCTTTGTGCCCTTTATGCCAATGGAGTTCTTTATGGTTCGGCCTATACCGACATTAATGGGTTGGCCGCGATTGCAGTTGGTCAGGAATTGCCAGCCGGGGGAACGGTGACTCTGACGGTAACCGCTTTTAATGGGTTGCCATATATTGTTGATCTTATTGTCACAAGTTCTAGCGGTGCCCTGGTAGCCTATGATCTTAATTCAGTAAATGATATTTCCGGTAATAATGATGGTTTTGCCGATGCCGGTGAATCAATACAGCTGGGAATACAGCTTGAGAATATCGGACCGGGAGATGCTCTCGGAGTCGAAGCGACATTATCCTCGAGCGATCCATACATAACAATCAATGATGACTTTGAAACTTTTGGCGATATACTGGGAGGCAATGGAACTTCCTTTATTGCTGATGCTTTTGATTTTGATATTGATGTCAATGCCCCTGATAATTATTACATCTCATTTCATGTCGAAATGACCAGCACCGAACCGGCTTCGTGGTCATCCGATTTTTCAGTGCAGGTTCATCGCCCCGATATTGGATTTGCTTCGATTACTGTTAATGATGCCGCCGGTAATTCGAATAATGTTCTTGATCCGGGGGAGACTGTTGAATTTGTTGTTTCTATTGACAATACCGGTTCTGGACTGGCCGGTGCCGTTACAGGTGTATTATCCGCGACCGATCCGTTTGTTACAGTTGATGATCCCAATGGCTCTTTCAGCGATCTTGCTGCCAACGGCGGAGTTGGCGATAATCAATTTGATGCTTTTATCGTCTCTGCCGATCCATCATCGTTGACCGGGTATCCGGTTACATTTTATTTGGATTTGACCGATGGTAACGGCTACACTACTACCGTTAATATTGAAGTTGTTGTCGGAGACCGGGAACTGTTTTATTCCGACGATTTTTCGACCAATAAAGGATGGACCGGTTTAGGCGGAAATGCTGAATGGACCATTGGTCCTGCTACCGGCGGCGTTGGTGATGATGCCTATGGCAGTCCCGACCCTGCATTTGATACCAGTCCAACCGAAGATAATTATGTTTTGGGAAATGATCTGGAACCTGGTACTGGCGGTGACTATAATTCTCAAATTCCTGATACCAACTGGGTCTTCTCTCCTATATTTGATTGCACCGATTATATTGGCGTGCAATTAACTTTCAATCGCTGGCTCGGAGTGGAAAGCTATCAATACGACCATGCTTATATTGATGCTTATAATGGAACCGAGTGGATTCAAATATATGAAAATCCGGGAACGGTTGAAGATGTTGCCTGGCAGGAAGCATCATTTGATCTATCGGCTGTGGCCGATAACAATCCCGATTTTAGAATCCGAATTGGTTTGGGACCAACTGATACTTATTGGAACTACTGTGGCTGGAACATTGATGATTTTATTTTAAAAGGTTATTACCGCGGTGAAATCGGAAACCCAGGTTTTGTTTTTGATCCGGAATCATTATCTGCCGCTGCGTATCCAAACTATTTTGGAAAAGATACTTTACATGTTTCAAATAATGGAGACGCTATCCTTAGGATAAGATTTACCGGTAGCGAAAATTGGATCACCCCCCCTGAAGAACTTATTGTTGTGCCGGTTGATGGTACAGTTGATGTCGAAGTATCTCTAAATGGAACTGGACTTGAGGCCGGTGAGTACAATGGAACAATTAATTTTTCTTCCAACGAACGTGATTTCAGAAACGGTACCATTCCAGCTACTCTAACAGTAATACCTCCGTATCTTTGCGGAGACGCCGATGCGAATGGTGCCTTAAATATCCTTGATGTCGTTTATCTTATAAATCATAAATATAAGGGTGGTCCAATGCCAGAGCCTCCAGAATGCGGAGATGTGAACACCGATGGAGACTTGAATATCCTCGACATTATTCTTATTATAAATTTCCTCTACAAGGAGGGTCAGGATCCACACTGTTTACATAATTTTTAAAATTATTTTTATTAAAAAGGACAGTCTTTTGCGACTGTCCTTTTTTTTAGGTGAATTATTTGCGCTCGATTAATAAAATCGCTGTATTATTTATTTTTATTGCAACTGTTTCGGCTGTTGCCGCAATATCGGCAGAAAATGAGCAATCGCTTCCAATTGGATTAACCGCTGAGGAAAAGCTTCGTCTGAATGAAATCGGCCGAAATCATATTGTAACCTCAGCGCCAACCGGTGAGATAAGGAATCCGGCCGAATGGGAACCATCAGAAGGTGTTATCATCAGGTATCCGCTCGGCTTACCAGTTGAATTAGTCGCAGAGATGGCCGAAGATATTATTGTCTATACAATTGTTTCGTCAGGTTCATACGCCACTGCAGTTAGCTATTTGACTTTTTCCGGAGTCAATATGAGCAATGTAGAATTTATTATAGCGCCGACCAATAGTATTTGGACTCGTGATTATGGCCCTTGGTTTATTTTTGACGGGTTCAATCAGCTTGGTATTGTCGATCATATCTATAATCGCCCCCGACCCGATGATGATCTTATTCCCGGTGTTATTGGAGCTGAGTGGGGCGTTCCGGTTTATGGATTAGATTTGATACATGCTGGTGGAAATCATATGTCAAACGGACTGGGGATGTCGATGTCTACCGAATTGGTTTTTGTCGAAAACCTGACTAAAACTGAACCTGAAATAGACGCCCTGATGCTTGATTATCTCGGAAATGATTATGCGGTACTGGGATATATCGAGTATGGCGGGATACATCATATCGATTGCTGGGCCAAATATTTAAGCCCCTCAACAATAATGGTAAAGGATGTACCACCGTCTTCGTCGAGTTACGATCTTCTTAATCAGCGTGCCGAATATTTATCACAGCAGCTTTCACCCTGGGCCAGACCATACACAATTGTTAGAGTTTACTGTCCGACCGGAACAGCCTATACTAATTCGATTATTCTTAATGATAAAGTATTTGTACCGCTTTTTGGCGAGGAATATGCATCTGACGATGCTGCTGCTTTGGCCATTTATGAAAACGCGATGCCAGGTTATGAAATTCTTGGATACTACGGCAGTTGGTATAGCGACGATGCTATTCACTGTCGCACCATGGGCGTCCCTGATCGAGAGATGTTGTATCTTCACCACATCCCGATTTATGTTACCGATAATACCGTTGATGATTATCTGCTGTCGGTAAAAATAAAAGATCTGTCCGGTACCGGACTTATTTCCGAATCGCTCGATATTTATTACCGATTAAACGGTACTGGTGGATATGTTGCCTCCCCATTGGCCTTAACCGCCGCGGCCGATTCATTTGTTGGATATATCCCGGCGCAATCTTATGGCACCGAAATATCTTATTTTATCTCGGCCGAGGATAATTCTGGTCGCGTGGAAACGCATCCTTATATTGGTGAGTCCTGGGCTCACCGGTTCAAAGTTAATTATGCACCTCAAATTATATCTGCAGATTCTTTTTTGATTAAAACCCCTGGGCAGTTTGGATTTTTCCCTGGCATTGATGATATCGATGATCCGACTCATCAGATTATATATTCCGATTATCCCCAATGGATGGCCATAAGCAATGATTCTCTTGTTGGTCCCATGCCGGAAGAGAATATTGTATTTAATTTTTCAGTCGAAATCTCTGATAATTATTATTCTGATAATCAAGCCGTAAAGATAGTGTTGTACCTTTGTGGTGATGTTGATTTTAATAATGATATCAATATTCTTGATATTGTATTTTTAATTAATAACAAATACAAAGATGGCCCCGATCCCGCAATATTCGAATCGGCCGATGTTGACAATTCCGGGTTTGTAAATATTCTGGATATTGTCTATCTGATAAACTATAAATACAAAGACGGCCCGGACCCGATTTGCCATTAATCAAAAATTATTGCAGGTCCTTTTCATTCCATAATTAATCGACCGAGAAATTCGGGACCATAACGCCATGGTATTTGCCAGTGAGCGGCATCATTGAGTCTTGGTTGTTTGCGCCTCATGTTCAGGCCCCAGAAATTATCCATTTTTATAGTTGTTCCAAATTGAGCCAGAGGAAGTTTTAATTCCATCGACCAATAGTTTTTGCCGATTTTGGTTTTGACCTTATATTCACAGTTCCATGACTCATCACTCTCAAAGTATCCGCTGGCATTCGGCTCCATTTTTTGGTCAAATATATAGCCATTGGGATTAACGTAAATCAAAAACATCTCATCTTTGTTTGGATCAGGCTGTAAAATATATCCAACGCAGTCATCGCCATAAACAGCTCCGTCATGCTCTTTTATATCGGCCATAATAGATTTTATATCTGAGTCGATACAATATGATGCCAAATAGAGATAATCATCGTCGTAAACAAAAGAGAACTTGACCGAATCGGTTTTTGGAGTTGTACCATCATATCCTAACAAACTGGTCACACCTTTTTGCCATATTTCTTCTGAAATCTTTCCGTCGATTTTTGGCTTTTTATCTGCTTTATGACAAACCGTTTGTTGGGCGATTGGTAGTGCTTTTATGGCTTGAGCCGTTTTGTTTTCCCCATATGGAAATTTAAGAGATAACTCTGGTAATGGATAAAGCGGTTTACTGCTCTTGATAACGAAATGAAATGTTTCTGACGAATCAGCGGCAATGCTTATCGGAAGGCTGGATGGTTCAACAAACCATCCGGTTGGAATTTCCCACCTGATTGTATCCTCGAGCCAAAATTCCTTACTATAATTTTTTATGTTGGTCTCAAAAGATGAAACACCGGTAAGATTATTTTCGTCAATCAAAAAAGGTTGGTTAAAAGATATACAATTTGTCTGAGCAGAATACACAAAATTGTTTTCATCGGCAGTAATCTCATCCCAGGGCAGCACCGCGCCCATTTTTATAGGAGCAATAGATATTTTATTGCTGTCAACAGTTACCCAGACAAAGTGATACTTTAGTCCTGTTGCACTTGGTTGGGACATTCCTCCGCCGGAACTACCGACAGTCGTATACCGACAGTCGTATATAGTATTTCATCATATTTACCGCTTAAATAGGTATGGTAATGTCCCGAAAACACCGCATCGACTCCGTAATCCTGAAAGAGAGTGTGTAGCCTGTCCGATTTGCCTTCAACTATAGATTGTTCCCAAAAAGGTTTGTGGTAAAATACAATCGTATATTTGGCGCCGGTATTTTTTCCCAGATCGTCTTTTAGCCAATCAATCTGCTCGTCAGGCAGTTCATCACTTGAACGCCAACGACTATTATCAAGAATAATAAAATGAATATTACCTTTATCGAATGATTGATATGGTTGACCAATGTACTCAATATAAAAACTTTCCATAAAATCTGTTTCGATATCATTGTTGCCTGGTGTGTAATAAATTGGCATAGAAAGATGCGAGACTATTGATAAATATTCAGCCCATTTATTGCGAAGTTTTCCCTCATTGTTTTCAGGACCCTCGATCATATCCCCAACCGTAATCACAAAATCCGGTTTCATTCGTTCGATTTCTTCAACAACTTGTTCATAAATACCCGGTATCGCTCCTCCTGTCCGGTCGCCAATAACCGCAAAACGAACCGGGTAAAGCGTTTCGGAATTACTTTCGTTTGCCTGTGAAAAAACATTTGAAATTGTTAATAAAAAAATTACTCCAATTGTTAGAGAGAGTAGAAACCGCCTCATAATTACCTCCGGATATTAGATTTTTTTGTGGTAATGGTGAAAATTATACTTTGTCCATTGAAAATCAAGATAAAACTTTATTTGATTCTAAACGGTCATATATAAAAGTAATTTGCATTTTTTCCGACACCTATTATTATGATTGACAGATTTCGATAATGTGCTATATTCATTTAAGTTACAGCAATTACACACCTGCTGTACTTTGTTTTTGGGTATAAGTTACGTATTAAGTTTGTATGGCAAATATTATTATTAATTTATTAGCGGGGAAAGAATGAAAACTATTATCATCACCTTTGTCCTTATTTTAATGGCAGTGGCAATTTGCCTTGCAGGGCAAACAGAAGAAAAATTTTATGGCAAAAATCTTCTCAGGAAGAATCCAAATGTCGAGGTTTACCGGGAAAATGATCTTGGTATCCCGGTTCATGTTGAAGGCAACCTAGCTGCATCAACGAGAAGCGGCGATAAAGTTGCCACTGTAATTGAGTTCTTTGAGAATAACCGAGGTGCCTACAAAATAGACTCGCCATCGGAAGAACTGATTGTAAAGAAATCCGAAGAAGATAAGCTGGGTATGACGCACATCCGTTTTGATCAGTATCACCAGGGAGTTAGAGTTGTTGGGGGAGAAGTTCTTGCCCACTATAAAGCATCGGGTGAACTGAGAACCGTTAACGGCATCTACGAAGCTTACATCAATCTCGATGTTACTACCCCCTCGCTGACCGATTTATCTGCCGTCGAAATTGCCCATAATGATCTATTGGGATTTTTTGGCGAGACCAATCCCGAAGCACCCGAATTGGTCGTTTTCCCCTGGCAGGGGACACATTATCTTTGCTGGCGGCTATTCTTACTTTCCGATACCCCGATGGGTCGCTGGGAATATTTTGTCGATGCCACTAATGGTGATGTCGTCTATAAAGCGAATCGGATTATGGATTCGGACGCTATCGGCACCGGAATCGGCGTTATGGGCGATCCTAGAACTCATATTGACACCGATTATAACGGTAGCAATTATTCTATGATTGATTACACTCGGCAGTTAAATAATAATCCTCATGGCCACGACGGCGAGATGCCTGATGGCCGCTATATTCTAACCAATCTGGCAACTACCTCTCTTCCTGGTGTCACGGCAACCGATGCTGATAACATCTGGGATGATCCAAATATACAGGCTCCGGCAGTTGACGGCCATGTTTATACCGGTCTGGTTTATGACTGGATGTTGGATACTTTTGATCGAAACAGCTATGATGACAATGGCAGTTCTATGAAGGTGTCAGTAAATTATTCTGCAGAGGGTGATAATAATGCTTATTGGAATGGTTCCCAAATTGTCATTTGGAGTTGGGCACCAAATTATGGATTAGATTATCGATCGCTGGCTGGCTGTCCCGATGTTGTCGCCCACGAATGGGGTCACGCTATTACCAGTTATGAATCAAATCTCGCTTACCAATTGGAATCAGGAGCGGTCAACGAGTCATTTTCCGATATGATCGGCGCCGCCTTTGAATTTGCGCATCCTGAATTAGATACTCCCGATTGGAAAATGGGCGAGAATAGTAATACAAGCTCTGAACCTTTTCGTCATATGGATACGCCCCATGAGGGTTATGTATATGGTGAGTACCAGATATGTGGTGGCGACCCTGATTATTATGGGACAACCGATGTATATTGGGTTGATGTTGTTGGCTGTATACCGGAGTATGCTAATGATTATTGTGGTGTTCATACCAATAATGGTGTTGGCAATAAGTGGTTTTATCTATTATCAGATGGCGGTGTTCATCATGGTGTCACCGTCGAAGGAATTGGCGTACAAAATGCAATAAAAATTGCCTATCGGGCCAATTCTTATTATTGGTCAATCAACACTAATTATCATCAAGCGGCGCTTGGTATTTTAGCCGCAGCCGATGATCTCGATCCGACTCATTCCTGGCGTGAGCAGGCCTTGAAGGCCTGGCATGCCGTTGGTGTTTTCCCGTCAACATATTTGGTAGATTTTACCTATCCGGGCGGTATTCCCACTTTAGTGACGCCGGGAGCGGAAACAACTTTTGATGTTACTGTTTCTGCTACGGGTGGAGGATCGATTGTCTCTGGTAGCGGAAAAGTGTATGCTTCGGTTGCGGGTGGATCGTTTATTGAAGCAACCCTGACCGAAACCGCGACCGATCAATACGAAGTAGTTCTGCCACCGACTCCTTGTGAAGGTTATGTCAGATTTTATATAAGCGTTGATGAAGCGACCAATGGAACATTTTTTGACCCCGATCCCAGTGTGCCTTTGCAGGCTCTCGCAATCACCGGAACAGTTGTTGTCTTCGAGGATGATTTTGAGACCGATAAAGGCTGGACAATTAACGGTACCGCTGTTGCCGGAATGTGGGAACGCGGCGTGCCTGTCGATTGGAGTCGAGGTGATCCGCCGGCTGATTTTGATGGATCCGGTTCTTGTTTCTTGACTGATAACGATCCGCTTCAAAATAACTCCGATGTTGATGATGGTTGGACGAACATTGTCTCACCATCATTTGATTTATCAACCGGTGATGCAGTGGTTCATTATGCTCGCTGGTTATCAAACGATCTTGGTTCCAATGCTTTTATGGAACCTTTGCTTGTTTATGTCTCCAATAACAATGGCACCGATTGGGTTTTGGCTGAAACGGTTGGACCGACCGGGCTGGTGGCCCAGGGCGGATGGTATGAACATACCTTTTTAGTCAGTGATTTTGTCACTCCGACCGATCAGATGATGGTGCAGTTTTATGTTGCTGATAATACCGGCTCAATTGTCGAAGCGGCGATTGATGATTTTCAGGTAGTCAGATATGAATGCTCTGTCAATCCGCCAATTGTAATAAGCGAGACACTTCCGGAATGGACCGTCAATCAGCCCTATTCGGCTCAGGTTTTGGTTGGCGGAGGGGTTGGTGTTCTGACCTTTACCGATAAATATGGTGACCTTGCCAGTACCGACTTTACGATTTCATCGACTGGTTTGGTGAGTGGAACACCAACGGCAACTGGAACATTCTCATTTACGGCCAATGTCGCCGATGAAACCCCTGATGAAGATGATGGATTGATATCCTTTACAATCAATGAAGCGATTATGATTACCACCACCACCCTTCCTGAATGGACCATGAATCAGCCTTACTCGACTGAATTGTTGGCTACCGGCGGAACTGGCACTAGAACCTGGCTTGACCTCAATGATGATCTGGTTGGAACCGGTTTGACCCTTAGTGAAACAGGCACAGTTTCCGGTACCCCTGCCTCAGCAGCTGTTATCAGCTTTACTGCTCAAGCCAGTGATCAGGGTGGTGATGTCAAAACTCAATTACTTGAGATTACAATAAATGATGCCGTGAATATTTCGACCTCTGGCATTTTGCCTCAGGCGTATGATACTAAGAGTTATTCGGTTCAGCTTGAATCTACTGGTGGAACTGGCGTTAAAACATGGTCAGATCCCAACGATGATCTGGTTGGCTCCGGGTTAACTATTTCCGCAACCGGTCTGCTTTCCGGAACACCATCAATTGGTGTCGGGAATCTCAATTTTGATTGTCAGGTTGAAGATATAGCTGGTAGTGTGGACATTCAGGGATTTTTACTTGCAATAAACGAACCGTATATTTGCGGCGACGTTGATGATGACGGTCTGGTTAATATTTTAGATATTGTTTATCTTATCGCTTATAAATATAAGAGCGGACCGGCTCCCGTTTATATGGAAGCGGCTGATGTTAATTCAGATATAATACCGGACGGTATGATAAACATTCTGGATATTGTCTATTTAATTAATTTCAAATATAAGGGCGGTCCCGATCCTGTCTGCATTTAGGAAAAATAGCATCTTTTAAAAAAGGCCCCCGTCCAGGACGGGGGCCTTTTTTGTTGGTTTATTTGGGATTTTGGCATTACTTTTTTCAAATAAATCGAGAATCTTTCCAATGATTGAAAATAATGATAATTTAAAAATAAATAACTTGACGAATTAAATTATTATCCTTATAATAACCGACTAACTCTTTGGGCCCATAGCTCAGTTGGTTAGAGCAGCTGACTCATAATCAGCGGGTCCCAGGTTCGAGTCCTGGTGGGCCCAGAAATTGATGTTTGACAGGATTATATGAATTGCGGGCAATTAGCTCAGTTGGTTAGAGCGTTCGGTTCACATCCGAGAGGTCACTGGTTCAAATCCAGTATTGCCCAGTTAAGAGGATATCGGAGATGACCGATACAAAATATATGCAGATACGATGTGCTTGTATAGGCCCGAAAAAAACTGGGCACAAAATAAACGAGGACGAAAAAAACTTGGCGCAGTCTTAATTTAAAAATGAGACTGCGCCTTTTTAATTTGGCCGTTTACGGGAGAATTAGATGCCGATGAAAGATGATTTGGAGCTTTTGTTAAAATTGCAGGTTATTGATTATGACCGGGGGGAACTGGAACGCTCTAAAGAGTATATTCCTGATATGATGGATAATCTAAAGCGGGAAATTGTAGAGATTGAAGATACTTTTGTTAGCAATGAAAAAGAACTATCTGAGGCAAAGATTCTTCAAAATGGCCTTGAGTTGGAAGTTTCTGCTCTGCAGGACCAATTAAAAAAGTTGAAGTCGATGATGATGGCGATTAAGACTAACAAAGAATACGATGCTCTCGTTTCCCAAATAGATTCTGTCAGGGAATCGATTAATGAAAAGGAAACAACTCTTCTGGAAATTATTGAAAGAATCGAAATTCTGGAAAACGGCATTGATGATCTCAGAAAAAAATCTACCGAAACCAAAAAACAGAATGACGATCAACTAAGTATTCTTCAGGAAAAAATGGATTCGGTTGGTTCCAAAGTTCAAATGAAAGACGATGAGCGGCAAAATATTATTGTCCGGGTGCCAAAAAGAATGATGTCGATTTACGAAAGAATCCGCAAAAATCGGGGTGGTTCGGTTGTCATTACGGTTAAAAAGAGAGCCTGCGGAGCCTGTTTCAAGGCCCTTCCGCCGCATCGTATTCAGGAATTAAAACGGGGCGATCAATTGATTACCTGTGATAATTGCGGACGCCTTTTAGTTTGGCAGGATGGCCAAAGCGAATAAAGTTATTTTAATATAATTGGAATATGGCAAAAATAATTGAAAAAGATGGTTTGACCTTTGATGATGTCCTTCTGGTCCCCAATCGCTCGGATGTTTTACCACGCGATGTTGACATCTCGACCAGATTGACCGCAAATATTGGCTTAAATATTCCGCTGATTTCGGCGGCCATGGATACGGTCACTGAATATCTAATGGCGATTGCGGTTGCTCGTCAGGGTGGTTTGGGTATAATTCATAAAAATCTCTCTCCCGGGGAGCAGGCAGTTCAGGTCGATAAAGTCAAGCGATCAGAATCAGGGATGATTATTGATCCGATAACGCTTCCGCCGGATCGACCGATTGGTGAGGCTCTGGCGGTAATGAAAAAATTTCACATTTCAGGAATCCCGATTTCTGAAAATGGAAAATTAGTTGGAATTTTAACCAACCGTGACCTTAGATTTAATAAAAAGTTGAATGTTCCAATATCTGAGGTGATGACCAAAAATAATCTAATTACGGCGCCTGAAGGAACCGATCTTGATACTGCTCAGGATCTTTTGCATCATAATCGGATTGAAAAACTTCTGATTGTTGATGACCAGAATTTCCTCAAAGGGATGATTACGGTCAAGGATATCATGAAAAAAATTCAACATCCTTTGGCCTGTAAAGATAAATTTGGTCGTTTACGGGTTGGAGCTGCAGTTGGAGTTTCCGCCGACTTGGATGAGCGTTCCGAGCTTCTGGTTAAAGCCGGTGTTGATATTCTGGTGGTTGATTCATCACATGGTCACTCAACAGGAGTCTTAAAAGCGGTCGAAAAACTGAAAAAGAATTTCCCCAATATTCCGGTTTTGGCGGGCAATGTCGCAACTAATGAAGGTGCCTTGGCCTTGATCGATGCTGGCGCTGATTCAGTGAAGGTTGGTATTGGGCCCGGTTCGATTTGTACAACAAGGGTTGTTACCGGAGCAGGTGTTCCGCAGGTCACAGCAATTATGGGAGCCTGCGAATCTGCTGCAAAGCATAATATTCCGGTGGTTGCCGACGGCGGCATTCGCTATTCAGGTGATATTGTCAAGGCTCTGGCAGCCGGTGCTTCGTCTATTATGGCCGG
>JAUVBC010000117.1 GCA_030591405.1 Candidatus Zixiibacteriota bacterium | reverse complement strand
CCGATTTCAATAGAACTTCCGGCTTCGGTGATTCTGACCGTTATTGAATCGGAACCTGCTGCCAAGGGAGATTCGGTTTCCAATATAACCAAACCGGCCAAAGTTGAAACCGGTCTTGAGGTGAAGGTGCCGCCGTTTATCAAAGAGGGGGATAAAATCAAAATTGATACCCGAACCGGCGAATATATTGAGCGGGCTAAATAATCTCGAGTCCGGGAAAATTCTCGGAATTGACGAATCAGGGAAGGGCGATTTTTTTGGTCCCCTGGTGATTGCCGGGGTTCTGGCCGATGAATCAGAAGCAAACCGTTTGCAGCAGAACGGAGTCAGAGATTCAAAAAAAATTACCGATAAAAAAATTCTGGAACTTTCAGATTGGATAACCGATAATTTTGTTCATACGCTTGTGGTTATTGGTCCTGAAAAATATAATCAGCTTTACCAGAAAATCAGAAATCTTAATAAATTATTAGCCTGGGGGCATAGCCGGGTTATCGAAAACGTTGCGTCTGAAAATGAAATTGATTTGGCCATCTCAGATAAATTTGGCCGCGCTGATTTTATTGAAAATGCCCTGATGGATAAAGGGAAAAAGATCAAGGTGCATCAGATGGTCAGGGGAGAAGCGATTGTTCAGGTGGCGGCGGCATCGATTGTTGCTCGGGCCGCATTTGTAAAATTTATAGCCGGGATGAAGAGACAATTTGACGCCAATATTCCCAAAGGCGCCGGCAATCTGGTTGATGATGCCGGGCGGGAACTGGTTGGACGTTACGGATTACCTGTTCTTGAAAAAGCGGCCAAAGTACATTTTAAAAACTATAAAAAAATAGTCGGATGAGCCGTTCTGGTCTTGAACGAAAAATATTAAGTGATAATAAATCCGGGTCATCGGAAATATTAGACTCAGTTCTAAAATATAATCTACAATATTTAAAAGAAAATAATCTGAATTCAGATGCACTGAGACAACTGTTTATTTTTAATAAAGCTGTTATGGCAAAATTCTCGGCGATGGCAATAGTTGCTAATGGATTAAATAGAGCCAATAAAATAATTTCTGAATCAATTTCAGATATTAAATTAGCAACAATTGCTTTGGATAGATTTAAACTGCTTGTTAAAGATTTAACAAAAATTGACAGAAAAATTATAAAAAACAGCTCTGTGTTATTTTCAAAAACAAAGGGTAAAATTGCAATAGCGACATATAGCAATTCCGGTTTGGTTAAAAAAGTGATAGAATCTTATTGCAAAAAGATAAGTAAAATATATATGTCAGAGGCGCGTCCGGCAAATGAAGGAAGAGCAATGGCTCAGTTTTTTTCCGATCTTGGGATTGAAGTTGTATTTACAGTTGATGCGCTTCTTCATGAATTGTTATCAAAAACCGATCTTTTAATGTTGGGAGCTGATTCAGTCGGTCAAGACAAGTTTATTAATAAAATCGGTAGCAGAGTGTTGTTAGAGAGTGCCAGAAAATATCGTGTGAAATCGGCGATATTGTTTGAGTCGTTGAAAATAAAGAAGTCAGGTTTACATGCAAATCTGAAAAATGATTATAACTCACGGGAAATCTGGCCATCGGGTTGTCCTGAAAATATCACTGTTATTAACCAATATTTTGAAATAATCAATAATAATCTGGCCGATAGGTTTATTTCTGATTTGGGGGTTGATACATCACAATCGCTAAAAAAGAGAATCATAAACGATAAATATTGAATTCGAATAGTACACAAAAACAAAAAACCGGATAGCTTTGCTACCCGGTTTTTTAAAATTACGCTATTTTAATGTTAGAAGATGTTGCTACCGTTATCGTACTCACCGACAATTATTCCATCCGGAATATTGTCCAATGCCAAACTTTCGGTGGTGGCACCGATAATATATTTAATCAGTCCGTAATTTTTGGCATACCAATAGTAATTGGTATTGTCGCCTCTTTCATTCTGAACTTTGATACAATCCCTGTAAAGATTTCCATTCTCCAATTGGATGTTTTCAATCGCAACGATTGTCATCAGTCCTGAACCGGAGGTCGGGTATATCTTACCAGAAAAGAATCCATTATCATCAGGGAGATTGCCTTTGTCTTCCTGGATTAGTTCAACATCTCCAGTTTCTTTGGATAACAAGCTGTCAAGAATGTTATTATATAAGTTATCTGCGCCAGCGGTGTAGCTTCCAAACCGCTGCCAGGTTTTTCCTACTTCTATTGGTTCCTCAAGAATTTTTTCAGGATCGGAATCGGCAGTCTCATAAAAGTATAATGCGGATTCTGTCAGATAAAAATATGAAGTATCAACAACTGATGGATAAGCGAGATTTGTATGGATCCATGGGTAAATCGATTGATTCTCCAAATCGACTCCTTCGCCGCATTCGAATTGTTCCCTTATAATAATGTTCGGTTCATAACCGGTGTTGGTAGAAACGATTTTGATAGTCTTCCCGGCAGATAATGGGAAATAATCTTCAATGGTAGGTGTATATTCACTACTGTTGATGATTGGTGCGCTCATTTTCTTTTCGCATCCCCATAATCCCAGGACGATTGCCATTAAGAAAAGCGAAATAATTTGAACATATAACCTTTTCTTCATCCGACCTCCTTTTCGCCAGAAGCGATGTAGTCATTAGTTTCAATTCCTTTTCAATAAGGTTATGCAATCGCGATGCCAGTATGGAAAACTTGAGATAAGTTGCAGGGAGATAGCATGTTCTGGGAAAGACGCCAGGATATGTCTGATCAATTATTATGGGGGATATCCAATTCATTATTGATAAAAACCCCTAAAACCTTTTCGCTCAAGGGCTAAGAAATCTATCATTTTTGCCGAAAATTATAATGAATAGCTGAAATATGGGATTATTCCCGGGAGTAAAACTATGTCGCAATTAATCATAGACGTTTTTTTTAGCGCAATATTTTTCTTGTTACTTGTTCTTATGGCAAAAATAAAAGTTAAGGCTTTTGAGAATAACAAAGATAGTTACCGGTATACATTTTTTGGGATTTCTGTTCTCGGCATTGTTTCGATTCTTCAATTGATTAGCCATCAAAATCTCCTTGATACGGTTCCTTTTTTGTCAGAGCCGGTTTACCGTGAGTTGGCCCTTGGTATTGGAGTTGTCTCCGGTGTAACTTTAATGATAGCTGGAGCCTCAATCTGGCTTCCCGGAAAAAGACGGCAAACCAAAGAAACTAATTATTCCGCAGGTTTTTCAAATTCTCTTGATATAGAGAAGGTTATTTTTCATTCTCAAAATATGAAATCTGTCTTAAAGCGTATTCCGCTTATGATTTCTCGTGAATTCAAATTCGGCGCCTATATTGTTTTTAATAGACAGAATCAATTGAAAAAATATGTTTGTACCGATTTTGAAGCAGTGGAGAAGAATGAAACATCATTATTAAAGAATTTAGATTTTTCTTCAGCTGACGCCAGGCAACAATCGGTTCAAATAATCTCCAGTTTTCCATCTGATTATTGCCTCCAGATTATGATTAATAATCAGGCCCAAATTATTATGTTATTCAGAAAAGAAAAGGGAGAAATTGTTACCGATACGGATAGAAAATCGTTGGACGGAATAACCAGAATTTTAACGAATCGCCTTAACAACGAATATATAGACAAAAAAGAGCGCTTTTATTCCAAATGCTGGCAGTATTCAGGACATATAAAAAATATACTTGCGACCAAAAATTCAATAAGTTTAAATCTTTCTCTGTTTCATCGACTATTCAATCAGGCAGTTGGGGCTGAATATTTCTCATTGGCTATTCTTGGGAAAAAGCAAACCAATCCAAAAGTATATACGGTTGGTATTAATGGCAATATCCTGCTGGATGGTGGAAATTCATCTATAATGAAAAACTTTAATTTCAGGAAAACATTATCTGACAAAAAACCGATTCTAATTGATAATATCAATGAAGTCGGCAATCAGGTTGCTGATTCGATGTTTATCGGTTGTGGACAGTGCAGTTTCATTGCCCAGCCAATAATAATTGATAATCGAGTGGTCGCAATCATGACTCTGGGGCATTCGGCCGCCTCTCATTTTGGGCGTAAAGATATGCTGCTTGCTGAAGTTATGGCCTATTCAATGACCTCGGCGATTGAAGCGGAATTAAATCAGCGCGCAATATTCGAGCGGGACAGATGTTTGGCAGCGATCAACGGGTTTGAATCTGCCGTGAGGAAAGCGACTGATATTGAATATTTACTTAAAGCGGCGGTTGATTCTATACTTAACAATTTAAGTACTACTATGGTAAGAATTTCCCTGCTTGATGATTTCAGGACAAAATTAAAAACCTCCGCCATTAAGACCATTCGTCCTATGGCTGATTTAAATACTGACGATTCAATATTATCAAAAGAGCTGACTTATTGGCACCAGGTCGTGGCCTAAGAAGGTCGTTTGCTTTTAATAAATCAAAATGATACTGAATCCCGAATGGAAAAAAGCGAAGTTAACTCACTGGTATTTCCGGGAGTTCAATCAGCTCTAATTGTTCCTATTGTTGTTAATGGCCGGACCTTTGGAATGATAACCCTGGGCGAGATGAGAGCCTGGGAGCGAACTTCCTATAATTCGACGGCTATCAGCTTTTGCAAAACGATTGCCGCCAAAATCGCCGATTCTATAAAACTGCAACAACTAACCCGTATGATGACTTCAACCGGAAATACAAATGATATACTCAGGTCTAACAAATCGGACAACAACCTGCAACGCCGCTTAAAAGCCCCTATGACCAAACTTCAGGGTTCCCTTGAGATTTTAAGGATCAAGGGTACCAATATGGATGGTGACGCCAATAGAATTCTTTCCAAGATGGAAGAATCATCCAATGATATTGTCAACCTGCTAAATGATTATTAAGTCAGAGAAGAAAATCTGACTGACCTGCTGACCGACAAGACGAAAAATAAAACATATGAGTCATAAGATCAAAATACTTGGCGAAGATCAGTATTCGCAATTATTGTCTTCAAAGTCTAATATAGGCGACGAGAAAATATCTCTTTTTCTTAGTTCGCTTCTACCAAATCTGTTTTATTCTGCTTCGGACAGAATTTTAAATTCCAGGGAAATAAGGTATTTGTATATACCGCAGGAGGAATTGCCAGTAAAATATTCGACTGGGTTTTTCAATAAAAGCTATTATAAAAGGTTTGAATTGGCCCCAAAAGAGATTGCTGTCGAAGAGAATCTGTTTATACCAATTCTGGCCGAGAACAGAATTATTGGCGGCTTTTTTGGTAGCCCTCAAGATATAGTAAAATTTGACCGAGGCGAACTTCTCAAAAAATATAATTTGGGTGAATATTTTTCTCATTTAAGTGAGATCGATGAACAGACTATAAGAACGGAAAGTCTGGCCTCGATTTTGCTTGATAAAATATCTTCGGAAAAATCTTTTGATTCATTTCTCTGTTTATTGCCGGAATGGATTGTTGAGACAATTGGGGGAGGATCGGCTGCTTATTATCATGGCAGTGGTGATACTTTTGTCTTAAGAAAAGCAGCTGGCGGTATTGGTGATTTTGAAACGAATTCTCAGATTCTGGAGGGTGAGGCTGCCAAAAATATTGCCGGATTAATAAATGAAGATATACTATATTCACCGCTATCTGTCGTTCCTGAGTATACAACCGCATTAAATTACGCGCCGCTTGCTCGTTATGCTATCGGCGGAACTGTCGATGATAATTTTGAATATCTTTTTACCGGTCAAATACCGGATGTTAATTCGTATGAAACGGCACGATTCCTTGAGGAGCTAAAACAGATTCTTGCCAAATTATCTTTTCGACATTTTTCGCCTGTTTCCAATTGGCGGCAGCTATTTAGATCGCTTGAAAAAATGACGGACGCCAAATGTTCCCAACAAAGTCTGGCCGATTACCTGTTTTCTCATCTGAACGAGTCGATTATAATCAATCATATTTCTATTAGTCGGTTTTATCCTCTTGAGAATAGGATGCAGATCGAGGGTTTGGTATCGTCCGGTAAGAATTCTTTACTACAAAAAAATATTACATTTCCTATTAGCGGGACATGGTTTGAAGCTGTAATTGATTCCGGGCAATCCCGTTTTGATGAACTAACCGCCTCAAATTTGGATAATAAAATTTCCAGTTTATTATTTAAAGAAGGAGTTCGTTCTAATTTGATATTGCCGATACAAACCGGTAATGCAATTTTTGGTTTTTTGAATATCGGTTCGCCATTGCCCGGAAATTACCTCAGCAAGTATCAAGGCGAGCTTGATACTATTGTCAGGTTTTTATCGGGGCTACATGAGAAATTCTTGAATCGTCATAAAATCGAACTATTGTCAGAACAACTGGAGCAGTTGCATAATAAATTTTCATCGATAGAAAATATTAGAACGCTGGGAGAGCTGGCCGGCGGAGTTTTCCATGATCTGAATAATGTTATAGGTGCAATTCTTGGACGAAGCCAGCTGATTTTGCAGAAAACAGAATCAAAAGCGGGTGATGCTTTTATCGATAAAATCATCAAAGATGCCCGACTGATTGAAACCTCGGCGCTTGATTCGGGCGAGATTCTGAAACGCCTGAGACAGTTGGCCAAATCGGATAGAAAGGGAATCAAAGAGCCGATTGATCTGCAAAGACTGATAGATGATTCGCTTGAGATGATACAGCCGCGCTGGGAGAGACTGGTTCAAAGTGTTGGACTCAAAATCAGTCTGGAAAAAGAGCCGGTGGAAAATATCACAATCTCGGCGGAACCATCGGAACTGAGAGAGGTCTTTACAAATCTTCTGCTTAATGCTCTTGATGCGATGCCCGACGGTGGTAAGATCTCAATTATTGGTCGCCGTATGGAACAAGCGGTGCAGATAACGCTGGTTGATACCGGGACCGGGATGTCACGCGATTTAATAGAAAAAATATTTATACCAT
>JAUVBC010000341.1 GCA_030591405.1 Candidatus Zixiibacteriota bacterium | reverse complement strand
TTAACTTTTTTACTGCGTTCTAAAGAGGTTGAGGTCTCTTTTTTTCGTCTTAAGCCTTTAACTTTTTTGGTCTGTCCGGTAAGTTCATCAAGATTTTCAACGCTTTGTTCCAAAAACTGCACCGCTTGTTCTACATTGCCAGATTCAAAACCTGACAAAGCGGCCAGATATTTTATCTGTCGTTTTAATTCAATTTCTGAATTCACTAGATTATTCACCGTACTTTTTGATTGATGGGTCGCAAAATAAAACTGTCGAATATTCCCCAAATATCTTCGCCGGGACCGCTCCAAATTCAGTTCATTATTACCCAGTTCATTCTGGGCCAGAGAAGCATCATTCTCAAGTTTTCTTAATTGCCCATTAAGTCTGTTAATTACTTTTTTATTGGTGGCAATTTTTTCATCATAACCGGCAATTTTTTTTTGGGTCGAATGAGCCTCGTTCTTCAAAGAATCAATTTTTTTCATCCCCTGATTAACCTGATTCTGAATTTTCTCAAGTTCTTTTTTCTGGTCAAAAATACCATCTTTAGTATCAGAAGCTAAAGCAGTCAGAGGAATAACAAAAATAATAATAATTATAAAAAACTTGTTCATCTTTGCAGCTTTCTTAAACCCAAATATCCGCTAATAATCCCAAGCAACCCCGCCCCGAGACAAAACAGAATTATATTTTCCATACTTGGAAAGATTATTTCAAATTGATTAAATTCAATTTTCTGACGACCATAAAATAAAATTCCCCAACCGGCGGCCGCTGATATAATTCCTAAAAACATCCCTTCTATAATAAAAGGAAAACCCATAAATAATTTCCCGGCCCCCAGTAAACGCATCTGATGAAAACCAACCGCTCTGGCTCTGGTCATAAACCTGATATTATTAGCTGAACTAATCATCGCTGTAATAAGTATTAATGCCCCCAAGGCCAAACCGATTTGAAATATTATTTTTCGGGCCGATTCTGCTTTTTTCAGCCAGCGCTCACTATAATAAATCTGTTCAACACCATCGATAGTAGCTATCTGGGTAGTTATTGAATCTAAATCGGCAGTTGTTAATTTATCAGGTATAATTGTCAAAACAAAAGAACGCGGCAAGGGATTGGTAGTATCATATCCGGCCAGCAAATCAATGCCAACCATCCGAATCAATTCATTCCGGGCATCTTCTTTTGAGATATATTTTATAGCAGTTATTCCATCAATTTGATTAAGATTAAATTCCATAATATTGATCAATGAATCAGGCATATCTTCGCTGACATATATTTCCATCCGCATATCGGATAAAAGATTTTCATAAAATTCTTCTGAGGTCTCGGCCGCCACCCAAAACAGGTCAAATAACAAAAATAAAAGCATCAAAGACAAAAATGAACTAAACGCCGTGCCGGGATTACGGTACAAATTTCTGAAAAATTCCTTTAATATATAAAGTATCCTAATCATACCAGCGTCCCATTCTCAAGGCGATAAAATTTGGTGTTCGGAATTGTTTGTTCCGGCATCTCAGAACTAAGAATTATCATCGACCGCCCAGATAAAGAAACTTTTAGCAGATAATCAAAAATTCGTATATATGTATTTTTGTCCAGTCCGGCCGAAGGTTCATCGATTATCAGCAAAGGTTGATTGGCAATTGAGGCACGGGCATATTGAACAAGGCTGCTTTCCACTCTGGTCAAATTATAAGGATACTCTTTAGTTTGATTTAAAAGTGAAAATTCCGTAAGCATTTTAAACAGCCGTTCTTTTTTTACCGATTTTCTTTCAGCATTTAAGACCAATGGAAAAGTAATATTCTCAGAAACAGTAAACGAGGGAATCAAAGAAAACAGACCGCCCACACCACCGATTTTCCTTCTGATTTTTTTTAGTCTCCCCTTACGATTTTTTTTGATTTGAGAACCAAAAACTTCAATCGAACCTTCATCCGGAAATCTTTCGCCTATAATCAATTCTATCAAAGAACTTTTCCCGGAGCCAGCTCCCCCCACAATAACCGCTGTTTCCCCTGCTTTAAGGCTAAAACTCAAATCTTTAAATAGCTGACCGCCTCGATCAGACTGCATAAATATATTGTTAAGCTCAACTATTATCTTATCAGACATAATAAAATTATCCACTGTTTGACATCAATTGAATATTTAATTATTATAAATTAAATAACAATTATAATAAACCGATACTTCTAATGATTGTACAAAGTTTCAGAAGGACAAACAATAAAAACTATTATGAGAAAAATATTAACTTTTTTGACCGTTCAATTCCTATTACTTACCACTCTTAACGCTCAGGATTGGAAG
Organism: Candidatus Zixiibacteriota bacterium; assembly: GCA_030591405.1. Classification (GTDB taxonomy): domain Bacteria; phylum Zixibacteria; class MSB-5A5; order GN15; family PGXB01; genus JAAERC01. The sequence goes on along the minus strand of JAUVBC010000341.1, from coordinate 536 downwards.
AGTATTGATTTTCCCAATAATGAAAATATAACAGGTATTTTCTTTGTGCATCCTGATACCGGTTTTGCTATTACAAACAGAGGCAAATTTGCCAGAACCTTCGACCAAGGCTCTACCTGGGATGTAACCGATATTACTAAGGGCAAATCTTTAGAAGATATTCATTTCCTGAATTCTAACATTGGGTTTGTCTGCGGTCACAACGGGGAAATTTATTCAACTCATGATGGCGGCTATACCTGGACCGATAAATCAGTCAGCAGCAAAAATGCCCGCCTTTTTGATATTCAAATGTTCGACAATAAATCCGGCCTTGTCATTGGTCTGACCAATGACGGTGAAAATAAATGGCAGGGTATCAGTTTTCGTACCTCCGATGGCGGAAAAAGTTGGAAAAAAGAAAAACCACGAGGATTGGGATATAGCGAAATCTATCAAGAAAAAGACAGTCCGGCTTACTTTCTTTCATTTGGGAAAATCCATACTTCTTTAGATAAAGGGGAAAATTGGGCAACAACCAAAACCCACGATGGAGG
>JAUVBC010000279.1 GCA_030591405.1 Candidatus Zixiibacteriota bacterium | reverse complement strand
GTTCAACTTCCAATCTTACATTATCCACTAACTGGTGCTCAGCCAGCATCGATTGATAATAATCAACTTTGGCTTTGCGAACCTCGCCAATCGTTCTCGCCCCATCAAAAATCGGAATATTTACTAATAGTGAGGCTGTCCATGAATCCGATCTTTCATTATCCCTGAAATAGCGATCTCCACTGGAACCGGTCATTTGATAAGTCGCATTAGCATATATATTTGGATATAACCAATCACCCTTGGCAATACGGACCGCTTTTTCACGGCCTCTTTTATTAAGGTCGGCCTGTTTTACTTCAGGACGTTCTGCAATCGCCATTGCTACAAGAGTATCAAGAGCAGGAAGAGATACTATCGCGGTATCGGTTAGATCGGCCACCAGTGAAATCTTCTCTTCAAGCGGAAACCCCAAAAATGATTTTAGCCCTTTGCGGGATAAATTCAGATCCGATTCGGCCGAAATCAATCGTGGTTCAATATTTAATTTTTCAACCCGAGCCCGAAGCAGTTCATATTCGGAAATCATTCCCTGACTGAATAGTTTCTCGGCAATCTCCAGATTAAGACTCCACATCTGACTTTCTTTTTTTATAACATCGAGATACGACTCAGCAAGAATTGCACTATAAAAAATCGATTCGGAAGAATATACAACTTCCCGTTCCACCTGTTTGACCTTCTCTTCAGAGAAATTTCGATATATTTTGGCAATCTTTAAAGCGGAGCCGACTTTGCCGCCAATATATAAAGGCTGTGTCAAAGAAAGACTTAAATCAAATTCATTATTTTTGCTGATTGGAATGACTTCGTCGCCAAAAAACAGCTCACGCGTCGTTAAATTCCTGGTATAGCGGCCATCAAGTGAAAGTTGCGGTAGCGCCCCGGAGCGGGCCGATACGATTTCGGCTTTGGCCCGATCAAGTTCTTTTTTGGCCGATAACAATTGTCGATTATATTCCAGCGCCCGCTGCCGGACTTTTTCAACAGTAAGAATAGTCTCGGCTGATGAAACTCCGGAAATTGCAATTGCAAATATAACCGATAGTATCAATGTTTTTTTCATTCTCATATACTCTCGTTACCTTTTATGTAAAAACAGTTTAGTCATGTCCATCACATCTTTTTGGAGTCGTTCGAAATTTACACATGAAGGACAGCATTGATGCCGAACAACAATTCCGTCAAAAAGTGTATGTAATAGTAAATATAATGTCTGGCCCTGCTTTTTTGTCATTCCGGCATTTTTCTTTAGATAGGCTACTAATTCTTTTTCAATTTCATTATGCTGATTTTCCAGATAATCAGCAATTTTTTTTACCCGTTTAGCATGATTCCAAAAATCCAAAGTAAAATATTTTTGTTCGGCAACCAACCCCAGGGCATTTTTAATCATCTTTTCAAGACCCTTTTGAGGATTGGTTTCCTCCAACAATGATTTTGTTATAATAGAAAAATGCCTGCCACTCATTTCTTTGACAACGGCAAAAAATATATCCTCTTTATTGCCAAAATGAAAATAAAGGGCACCTTTGGACAACCCGGCCTGTTTGGCAATGGCTTCAGTGGTGGCACCGGCATACCCCTTTTTGTATATAATCTTCATCGCTGCCTCAATCAGTTGGGCCTGTCGTTTTTCTGCCGGCAATTTTGGGCTTTGTTTCATATTACTCCATCACTTACATACTGACCAGTAGGTATTCATTTACATACTGATTGGTATCTATAATATGAATTATAACGTGCCTGTCAAGATTTAGTTTCAATTATTTTGTATTTTGCAAAAAATATACAGGGAGGGGGAAATAAGATTATAGCCACTTTTTCTTCTTGAAGAAAAGAACCATTATCACCGTTATCAAAACGATAATAACCCAAAAACCGAGATAGCCAAATTTCCAGTCCAGTTCAGGCATATATTTGAAATTCATACCCCATAATCCAACCAGAAAGGTCGGCGGCATAAGAATCACGGTAAAAATTGTCAAAACCTTGATGATTTCATTGGTTTTGGTGGAGACATGCGAAAAATATACTTCCAGCGCCGATATTAACATATCTCTATGCGATTCAGAGAGTTCAATAATACGAGTGAGATGATCATGAACATCATTGAAATAAAAGGCGGCCCGCTCTGAGATCATTGAAAATTGTCCACGATTTATCTGGCCAAGGATCTCCCGCTGAGGCAGAGCGACCCGTTTAAGCTCATAAATATCTCTTCTGAGTGTAAAAATCTTTTTTACCGTTTTTTCATCCGGCTCGCTCAAAACAGCTTTTTCAATATCATCAACAGATTTTTCAAAAAATATCAGAACGCTGTTATAGTTATCAACCATCGTATCAAGAATTGTATGAAGCAAAAAATCGGCACCGCGTGACATCAGCCGCTCATCTTTTAGCGCCCGGCTTTGGAGATGCGTAAATATCTTATGATTGGTATCATGAACAGTCACCACTGTGTTTTTGGTCAGGAAGATATGCACCTCCTGAAGGCCTATCCCCTCTTCAAAACTGATGTAATCTGCAATCTGAAACTCAACATAGAGGTAATCACGGTAATCATCGATTTTAGAACGGCCAAATTCGGTGATGGCATCCTCTTCCTCGATAACGTCTTCAATAGAAAGCGGGTGGAAATGGAAATCATTGGTTAAAATAAATGATTCTTCATCGGTCGGATTGGTCATATCGATCCAGAGAACAACTTCTGGGTCAGCAAAAAGAGTATCAAAATCGGCGATACCCTCAATTGATTGAACCTCTTCACCCGGTTTCCATAAAAACGATTTAATCATATTTTCTGCTCTTCGTTTACCAGATCATCAACCTGATTAAAAATTTCCTCTTTTTCACCCTGCTCCTGAATTTCTCTAAAATTAATCTTTTCTGATCTCAGGAAGAATAGTCCCATAATAAATATCGGGATAAAATCCAAAATATGCAATGCCAGAGCAAAAAGAACCGCGTCCGATTTGGGGATACCATAGACCAACAGCGCCGCCACCACTACCAGCTCAAAAGTGCCGGCGTTGCCGGGCGTAATCGGAACCATCAGAGCCAGCGTATTTAGAACCATAATAACTACCGCTGCAATAATCGGCAGTTCAAATCCAAATGATTTGAATAGAAAATATATTAAAAGCGCGTGGGCAATCCAGGAGGCTATTGAAAACATAAATGTTCTAAAAAAATAATGCGTGGAACGAAGCAGGCTGATTCCTTTGGTGAATGATCTGGAAAAACGTTTAAGTGTTATATAAACACCTGGCCAGCGTCCTCTCAATATCTTCTTTCCAAAGGTCCCAATCTGTTCCTCAAAATGCAGAATAAGATATAAGAGAATAATCAGGATACCGGTCCCGATTGCCAGAATGATACTGACCGAACGATACTCAGGAGGAAATGCAAATGAGGCGGTCGAAAGAAAAATAATAAAAAGAAACATCGTGATTGCATCGAATAGGACTTCGATTACTATCGTTGAAAAAACATAAGTTTTGGAAAGATCACCGGACCAATGGCATTCTCGCTCCCAACCCCCGAATCGGGGCAATCCTGTTCCGGCAAGCAGCTTTTGTCTGCGGCAAAATCGATCAGCGATGACTCT
>JAUVBC010000319.1 GCA_030591405.1 Candidatus Zixiibacteriota bacterium | reverse complement strand
ACATCTGATAAATCTCGGCTGTCCGGGTTTCAAAGTACCCTGACGCTTTCTGCGCAAAAGCAGCCGCGTTTTCCATTTTGTTTTTGGCACTCGAAATTTTGCGCCGCACCGATTGAAAGGTAAACTGAGTGCGGGACAAACCAAGCTGATCGATACAATTTTTAACCAGCGCCTTTGCATCATCTTCATCATAGATAACAAAATTCGTCGGATACCCGATAGCAGGTGCTTCCCTTCTCAGAAGCATCGCACAAAACGAATGAAAAGTGGAAACGGTCAGACCATAGGTGTTACCTTCAAGCAGACTTTCTATCCGCTCTTTCATTTCGCGAGCCGCTTTGTTGGTAAATGTTACCGCCATTATATTAAACGGCTCGGCCAGCCCGCATTTTAGAATATGAGCTACTCGTGAAGTTAAAACTCTTGTTTTCCCGGAGCCGGCCCCGGCAATTATCAGAAGAGGGCCTTCGGTGGTGGTCACCGCCTCTTTCTGCTTCGGGTTGAGATTATCTAAGTATTCCTGTTTCATTTGTTGTCCTATATCATAAAGAACCTGAATATAGCGGTATCATTTTTTTTGGCAAGTTAATATCAATCACTACTTGAAAAAGTCGCCAAAAAATGTATTATAGGGGTATGTCAAAATTGAAGTTGATTCAATATATCGTTTTGGTGCTGTTTTGCGCCTTCTTTGTTTATAATGCGATCTCGTATTCATTTACTCAGGATGATGCTTTTATCTCATACCGTTATGTCAAAAACTTCCTGAATGGCGATGGCTTGACTTTTAATCCAGGTGATCCGGTCGAAGGATATACCAGTCTGTTTTTTATTCTTCTTTTATCACTTCTCGGACGGTTTGGAATCGATATTATTATCGCATCCAAAGTAATTGGAGTTGCTTCCGGGGTTGTTATTATATTTCTCTCATTTTTCTGGAGTCGCAAACTTCCCGGTTTTAAAGATGAACCTGTTTTGCCTCTCGCAGTACCGTTTCTTTTGATTACCAATGGTGCCTTTGCGTACTGGACGATTTCCGGAATGGAGACACTTCTCTTTGCCGCCCTGGTTTTGTTTGGGTTATATCTCGCCTCAAACAAAAATCTTCTGTTTATCCCGATTTACGCTATCGCGACATTAACTCGTCCCGAAGCAGGTTTGATTTTCCTGATAATTCTGATATATATGATTTATGCCAAAATATTTAGTATCAAGGATGCTCTCAAATATTTTGCACTGTTCGCAATTTTTATCATCCCTCAATTTCTTTTTCGATGGTTCTACTATCATGATATCTTGCCGAATCCGTTTTATGCCAAAACCTGCTCATCGGTTGAGTATCTGATCTCCGGTTTTGAATATGTCTCGCTGTTTTTCAGTCAGTACGGTCTTTATGGCGGGTTATTGCTGATTCCATTATTTGCCGCCAAGTACTTTTCCCGGCCACTGCAACTTATTCTGCCGGTCACTTTTATATATACTTTATATGTTTTATTAATCGGCGGCGATGTCCTGCACTGTTTCCGGTTTTTTATCCCGGTCATAACTTTGTTTTATATGCTGTTTGTTTCCTCACTTATTTATCTGACCAAAAATTCAGAGATGTTTAAAAACAAAAAGTATGGCAGTGCAATAATAACAATAGTTCTTGTTTTTGGCCTGTTTTCATATTTTGCCCCGGCTGAACATATCAACGGTTTTCTGGTTGCCGAGCGCGGGCTGGTCAATAAAATGACGCATCTGGCTTTTATTCTCGATCCCCATGCAAAGGCGCAAAATAAAATAGCCTGTAGTACTGTTGGGGCCTTTGGTTATTACAGTGATGCCAATGTGATTGATATGCTCGGTCTGACCGATCGCAATATCGCCAAGAACCCGCAGACGTTTGACAACATCCGATCAACCTGGAAAGAGCGGAATTATAATATCCCGTATATTATGGAAAGTGATCCTGAATTTATTATTTTCTCCACCAGTTTGAAACCATCGGCTCCGGCGGAAAAGGCGCTGTTTCTGTCATCCAAATTCAGACAGGGGTACTATCCGATATTTGGTGTTGGTGCCGAGATGAAAGTTATCTACAAACGACGCCCTGATTTTGTCGGGAAAGATGAATATTTCGATGACCCATATTTTATCGATCTTTTTGCCGAGGCGATCAATCGTAAGACGCGCAATGAATATGATGAGGCATTTGCGATGGCGCTGGAGTCTATTGTGAAAGGGCCGCCAGATTTTTATCTGCCGCTTTCAATATTGGGTGAGATTCAATTTGAGTTTGGGGAACCGGCTGATGGTGTTACCTTTCTGAAGGAAGCACTGAGAAGATCGAACGGTTATGCCACAATTTCGGCCGAATATCTGGCCCGGTACTATGAAGCTATCGGCGACAGTACAGCCGCCGCAGAGATCAATCTGAATCAGCTAAAAATCAATCGACTCGATTGAGAAATTCCTTGTAAGTTATACACTTCCATTAAATTACAACGAAATGGGTTCCCTCCAGAGGCTGACAGGAGTTTTGTCATTTTTAACTTTTTGCACTATCAACCTTGTAGTGATTTTGTTTTGTGCGCGGCAGACGTCCCCGTCTGCCGTGTTTTTTGTCTGCAGACGAGGACGTCTGCAGATCACTTGCAAACTTTTAGCAAATTTACTACAAAATTTTGTACCGAGGTCGTTTTTGGGCGATAATAATTCTCTATAATATTATACCTTTCATTTGGTTACAGCAAAATGGGTTTGCTTTTCCGTTTTTGTGTTTTTTCAATAGATCGCCTTTCAAAATGGGTTTGTTTCGTCGTTTTTATTTTTTTCCAATTAATAATAGTGTTTTCCTTTTTAGAGGTTCTTGACATCATAATTAAGATGTACCTTGAGAATTAACATCAGTTTGGTAGGGAATTTGTAAATATTCATCATGGTTGGTTTTCGGGCAGCGCGGGAAAATTAAACAAAATATTATTTGACATAAGAGACAATTAAACGTTATTTTGGTAGATGTTGGGGTAAAAAAGTTCATAAAATTTAATATGGGAGGCGTTATGAAAAAACCATCGTTGATCTGGTTAACGGCTATAATTTTATTACTATT
>JAUVBC010000191.1 GCA_030591405.1 Candidatus Zixiibacteriota bacterium | reverse complement strand
TACACAGCGTGATACTGAAACAATTATTGGCTGTATTAAACAAACAGAACTCATTGATCAACCAATAGAAGGTCATTGGTATTATATCTGTTATGAGCCAATAATTAGTTATTTTGGAATAGGGGAATATGATATTTATGGTTTTCACAAAGACACTTTAGTTTTTAAGAGCATTTATTTCACAGATAAAATTCCTTATGAATTGCCCTTTTTAATTGACATATCATAAAAATCCCAAAGAATCTACAAGAAGTTGCCGCGAAGTGCACTATAGGTGAATTGATGAAAGTGTCAGTAAGAATAGAAATATCTATCAAGCGACTCCGGCAACCGCTGTTGCCACCGCTTTGACCGGGGAGATAACGCTGAGTGGTGTACCCCTTGGGCTGGATAACTCACAATTTATTGTGGGTTTCTCGACACTTTCACCACCTAACCAATGTTGATTCTACTCCTACCATTCTGTATATGAGTGATAATACAGAAATAGAAAATTACAATTTTGCTACACATAAATTGTCCAAAAACCGCGTTTTGACAAAACGAACCCATTTTCGCTGTAATTATATAGGAGTGTTTAGGTTACATGGAATTATTGAGATTTGAAGTTGCCCCCGGGCAGATGTGGACATCTGCCGCGCACAAAGGGAGATACAATTGGCAGAACCACGTCGCTATGATTTGGGTTCTGCCCTTGGAATTCTGTTATCTATTCTACTATAATATTAGTCTTTCATCGAGCTTAGGAATTTTTCATTGTTCTTGGTTTTCTTAATGCGGTCGATCAAAAATTCCATCGCCTCAATTGGACTCATCTCAGCGAGGAATTTCCTCAAAACCCAGACCTTCGCAAGAATATCGGGCGGCATCAGCAGTTCTTCTTTTCTGGTGGAACTGCGATTGATATCCATCGCCGGGAAGATACGCCGATCAGAGAGACGACGATCGAGAACCATTTCAAGATTACCGGTTCCTTTAAACTCTTCAAAAATAACTTCATCCATTCTCGAGCCGGTTTCAATCAAAGCGGTTCCAACAATCGTCAATGAGCCGCCCTCTTCGATATTTCTGGCGGCACCAAAAAATCGTTTTGGTTTTTGAAGCGCATTACTGTCAACACCACCGGATAAGATTTTACCTGAATGCGGTACAACCGAGTTATGCGCACGGGCGAGACGAGTGATACTATCTAATAGAATAACAACATGATGTTTGTGCTCGACCAGTCTTTTTGCTTTTTCCAGAACCATATTGGCCACCTGAACATGGCGGTCGGCCGGTTCGTCAAAGGTCGATGAAACCACTTCGGCATTAACATTACGGCGCATATCGGTAACCTCTTCAGGACGCTCATCAATGAGAAGGACAATTAATTTTACATCTGGATGATTGGTCGATATTGAATTGGCAATTTTCTGCAAAATTATCGTTTTGCCTGCTTTTGGTGGTGACGTGATCAAGGCACGTTGTCCCATTCCAAGCGGTGTCATCAGATCCATGATCCTGGTAGTCAATTCTTCGGCATTGAGCTCGAGTTTAAACGGTGTCTCAGGATACAGAGGAGTCAAATTGTCAAAATGTGTCTTGTGCTTGGAGACAGACGGATCCTCATAGTTAATTGCCTCAATTTTCAACAAGGCAAAATAACGTTCATTGTCTTTCGGGGGACGAACCTGTCCGGAGATAGTATCTCCGGTTCGAAGATCAAACCGTTTGATTTGTGACGGTGAGACATAAATATCATCCGGGCCGGGCAGATAGTTGTAATCCGACGCACGGAGAAATCCATACCCTTCGGAGAGTACCTCCAGGACACCTTCGGCAAAAATCATACCTTCCTTGTTGGCCGAGGTAGACTCCATCACTTTGAAAATAAGTTCTGATTTTCGCAGACCAGATACGCCGGGAATATCAAGCGCCTCGGCGATTTGTAAAAGTTCTGCAATTGTTTTGTTTTTTAGATCGGTCGCAGTCATTTCCGCACCTTTTTTATTAAATAATTATTTATTTTCAGATTCCCGGAATAGTGTGCCTTACACCTATTTTAATATTTCAACCGGAGCGTCGCCCCATAATTTCTCGAGGGCATAGAATTCGCGTGTACTTTCCTTAAAAACATGAACAACAACGTCAACGTAATCAAGAAGCACCCAGCTGCTTCCGCGCGTTCCTTCTTTTTGCCACGGCTTAATCCCTTTTGCGTTAAGTCCATCATAGATGCTGTCCGTAATTGCCTGAACATGAACGTCGACCTCACCACTGACGATGACAAAATAATCGCAAAGAGAGGAAAGACCTTTTAGTTTCAGGATTTTTACGTCGTAACCTTTTTTGGAGAGAGCGAGTTTCCCCGCCGTGCGTGCAATAGATAATGGTGTCAATTTCAAACTACTGTTTATTATCTCCTAATTTTCGGATGGTTTCACCACCGTCAGTTCGTAATCTTTCCCCAGTACCAGAGTGGCGGAAACAGTACGATAATTATTTTCCAATTTCTGATATATAACTTTATCCGTATCAAAGCCCAATTGCTCGGCCAGTAACTTTGCCGCCTCAGTATTTTCAAGACGGGAGATAACAAATGTCTCGGCAACTTCGTAGGAATCAAAATCATCGACATCCATCACCTTGACTTCCAGCGGCAACTTGATTCGTCCCGGAAGTGCCTTGGCCGCTCGATTTGCCGCGCCATCTTCGCCACAACCATTTAAGATTTGCAATCTGATAACATATTCGGGCGTCTCAATTGTCTTAGAGAAACCGTGTGTGATCCTGATTGCAAAACTGGCCGCATAGATAGCCACCAGCGCAAATATCGCCACAATGGCTAGTTCCAGAAATCTGGAATTAGCCTTTTTCTTTACGGTGGTGCGTCTTCTAATATTATTTTTGTTTTTTGATTTTTTAAATAGCATTTTTTTGAATGATAAAGGCAGGCGTTAAATTATTGTCCAGAGTTTAACCTCCGGTAATTATAATACGGATTATAGGTGTTATACAGATTCTGCGGATAAGTATCAAAACCTGCCGAAATAATAAAATTCGGTGAGGGGTGATAATTAAGCTGGATTCCCGGCAAGAAATCTGCCTTTTGTCCGCCGCTGCGATCAAAGATACTGCCCGGGTCATGGGCTATTCCAGGTTTAAAATTCATTGACAATTTTGATGAAAACTCATAAAAAATATTGCTCACATATAAGCCGTTTGAGCCTGACTCGCCACCACCGGAGAAAAAACTGATTGAATAGGAATGGTTCCATTTCAGTTTAGATAAATCAATTAGTGAAAAAGGTTGTCCAGCCGGTTTGAGGCCAAGATAATCCTTCTTCATATTGTTGATTTCGGCCTTATCAACCATTTGCGCTGATACTGATATCGAAATCAGAAATAAAAATAATAATGTTATTCCAATAGTCTTTCTCATAAAAAATCCCCTCTTGGGTAGGCTTATATTAAATAAGCCAAGTTTTAAATATTTGTCAACTCTTTTAAATGATGTTTACCTTAAAATTATTTATTAGCCCAGGTGATATTTTGTCATTTCTAACATAAATTATCGTCAATTATCAGTTAATTGTTTACATAATTAATACAATTGATAACGACGAAATGACTAATTATTTGTTAAAATTGATTTCTTTTTCCAGAGATTTAAGCTGCTCAATCGAATTAATTCCGGCTACTTCAATCGGGTTCGAGGCTCTGGTGACAGCACATTTTTTGCCGCCCTGTTGCAGGATTTTTATGGTATCGGTCAGATAATATTCCTGTTGACTGTTTTCATTGCCGATTTTTTGTAAAGCATCAAATAAATCAAGACAGTTAAAACAGAAAGTGCCGCTATTGATTTCTTTGATTATTTTTATTTCGGGGCTGGCATCTTTGTCTTCAACTATATCCAAAAGAATATTAGAATTTTCTTTTCTGACAATTCGACCATATCCCGTCGGGTCATCAAATTCGGCTGACAAACAGGTCGCCGAAGCTTGATTCTTATCGTGAATTTCAAATAATCTTTCTATTGTCTGGCTTGATAGAAATGGCACATCACCTGCCGCAACTAAAACTGTTCCATCAAAATTTTTAAATAGTTCCTGCGTCTGTTTCACAGCGTGACCGGTTCCCAGCTGCTTTTTTTGCCAGACAAAATCGGTATCAAAGTCGGTCAGCTCTTCGATAACCATTTCACCTTTGAAACCGACAATGACAGCCAAACGATCCAGAGAGAGTTTGGTCATTGTTTCCATCAGAATACGGATCAATGGCTTGTTATTTATACTATGCAGAACCTTGGGAAGGTCTGATTTCATTCTTTTGCCTTTTCCGGCGGCAAGAATTATGGCGGCTTTTTTATTGGTCATATTGATATTAAGATTTTATAATTTTGTTGTTTTGGTCTACCATAATAATTTTTGGACGATGACCGTCTGCTTCTTTTTCATCCATCAGGCCATAACAGATGACAATAACGATATCTCCGGTTTGACCTTTGTGAGCGGCGGCGCCATTGAGACAGATCACTCCCGATCCAGCTTCACCTTCGATAGCGTATGTCACCAGACGATTCCCATTAGTTACATTTAGAACATGCACTTTTTCAAACGGAGCAATACCGGCCGCTTTCATAAGATCAGTATCAATGGTTAATGAGCCCTCATAATTGAGATTGGCTTCGGTAACCACGGCACGATGTATTTTCGATTTACAGACTGATATCAGCATCTATCCTACCTAAAAAAATCCAATTGTATAACAACGCAATAATATAATAGTTTCCGAATTTTTGGCAAGAGGGTATTTGTGCTGTGTAAAATAAATATACATAGTTAACAATTAAGAAGTTATGGGGCTATTTTTTTCTTTCTAATTCATTCTTCAGAAAATCTATAATTTCAACAGGGGTTGGATCGACTTTATTTAAAATGGCAAGATAATATGAGATGAAGTCACCAATCTGAATAAGGGAGAATATTCTCAAAAGAGAGGTCTTACCTTGTGCCAGAACTTCAACTATTTCGACATTCTGCTTT
>JAUVBC010000237.1 GCA_030591405.1 Candidatus Zixiibacteriota bacterium | reverse complement strand
TTTAAAAAGGAGAATTATGGAAACAAGCTCGAACTTAAAACCGGATATTCATCGAAAGCGAGGCAGACAGCCCGGAATAGTCATAAAGATTTTCTGTAGAGCCATTAGATGAATAACTCACCGAAAAAGTTGGAGTTAAGATATTCCCGGTACCTATGGTAATCGGTCTTGATAATGAAATTAAAAACGAGGCAAAAGAATCACTTCTTAAATTTTGCTGATCTGAAACAATCTCATCTGTGCTCTGTTCAGTTGTTTCAATGTATGATTTTTCGGCATAACTGCCTTTGAGTGACAGCTTATATTGATGGGCAAAAATATGTTTAATAAAAACAGAACCGCTGGGACCATCCCAAAGATCAGACATCGGTGAAAGATTATCAACATCGAAATCAGCGACAATAAATGATTCATCATACTGAATATACCGTTGACCAAAAGATACCGAAACACCGGTTCGCTCACCTATCGGCCTTGAATAACGAAGAGAGATATCTGTTAAGGAGTAGCTATCATAATTTTCAGTCCTATTACTCCGCCCACCCGGAGAGCTATCCAGGTCTAACGACATCTGATCGTATCTTCCCATATAATAATTTGCCATAAAATTAAATGAGTTGGTGCCAAATGGAGTAAAATTAAGTCCTCCCGATAAGGCCAGACCGTTCCGTGAACCATAATCGGAATTAAAATATGAAACCGCCGAATATGAAACTCTTGAGTTGACATGCAATTTTGGTGCGACTTGATAAATAAATTGGGCATCGGTAACAAAATTGTTTTGGTTATACAGACTATATAAATTGCCAAACTCCTGAAAAGACATCTCACCCGAAATAATTACAGAAATCGGTGATGCTTCACCGGTTGGAATTACCTTAATTGATCCGCCGCCAAAAATATTCGACAGATCATTATTTGTTTTATAACCACTGTACCGTCCAAAGGCTGAGAGCTGAACCGATGATGATGGATAATAATCAATATTCCCGCTTATAGTTGAATAGGAATCTTCGGATGCCAATGAATCATTAAAAAGATTTCCATTATACCCTCCGCCCAAATTAAAAGAGGCGTCTATTTCGCCGTTTGAAATACTGAAGGCGGCTAAAATAAAGATTACTGCAATAAGCGGAGAATATTTGGTTGACATATCTTTACTCCTGATCTCAGTTAATAAAATCAGGATGGCGAGTTGTACTCACCATCCTGTGTAACTGATTAACTCCTACAATTATTTTCCGCCATTACCTTTTGGGCCGGTACCATCACATTCACCCTGAGCATCCTGCGGTCCCATATTACCGGTACCAGTACCGTCGCCAAGCTTCTTCTGAAAGGTTGAACCTTTGGCAGCTTTTAAACGATTGAATTTCTGGGTTTTGGTCATTTCCTTGGTCTGAGTCTTAACTGGCTCTGCTTCGCCAAGTTTACCCTTTTGCTCACCAGTGCCGTCTTCCGGTTTGACATAGTCTTCATCAAGACCATTGGGAATACCGTCGCCATCAGCATCAGGGGCATTATCATTGAATCCGTCGCCATCAAGGTCAACGAAATTCTTTCCGCTTCCGTCACAATCCTGCGCCAGAAGATTTGCGGGTGCCAGCATAATCAGGCCAATCATTACCAGTCCTGTAAGAAGGAGAGTTTTCAGATTTTTCATTGTTCTTCCTTTCATTAAAAGGTCAATTGTTATCATTTAAATTTCAATTTTGGTTATATGCAATATATATGCCATCATTGGTTGTTACTCATAATTGCCTGCTATACATCCGGTTATGATAATCATAGCCTCAACTTTTTTCGGTTTTATTGTACCTGAGAGTACATAAACCTATAATTTGTACCTTATGGATAGATAAGCAGAACAAACCAAAATTATTAACACTTGATTAATCCCATAACAGTATTAATAAATAATTAAATGGAGAATTCTGGAACCAATTGTGTAAAAGATATAGAGACGCAGAAAACTGATATGATAAAAAAGTATGAAAGGAACTATATGAACCATTGACAAAGATGTATTGAATTAAAAAATAGGTGGTGTGATATGAATTCAAAACACAAAACCGATAAGACCAAAACCAATACCTCTTTTCTCTGGAAGTATGAACAAAAATGGATAGCCTGGGCTGTCCCGAAAGTTCCAAAATTTCTCAACGGCCGCAACCTCACCTGGGCGACCTCGCTCTGGTCGGCAATAATCTTGACTTGCGGTTATTTTTCAATACAAAATATTTATTGGGTGTGGGGTCTGTCTGCCTCAATTGTTGGGCAGTACATAACCGACTCCCTCGATGGGGCTGTGGGGCGGTATCGAGGGAGCGGTTTAATTAACTGGGGGCACTACGTTGATCATTTACTTGATTTTGTTTTTCTCTGCGCGGTGATAATCTCATACGCATTCATCTTCCCACAACATATCCTACTGCTTATGATCTTGCTCGCTATCTTTGGTTCGCACTATGCCAGCACTTTTTTGATCTTCAGCTTTTCCAAAAAATTCCAGATGGCGGCATCAGGTATCGGCATGAATGAATTAAAGATCGGACTGTTGGCATTCAACGCCATTATTTTCTTCAACGGCACCGACTTTGTGGAAACAATGCTGATTATTTTATCGCTTCTGGCGCTGTTGGCCCTCTTTGGAGTGATTTACGCAGGACAAAAAGAGGCGGCCAAAATAGATGATTTAAGAAGAGAACAGCAGACATCTTGTGGATAGATTTGGATTGTTTTGTGCGCGGCACAGTCCACGTCTGCCCTGGGTTGGTAAATCAAACCATCAATCCTCGGTGAGCGTTGGCCTACATTACAAATCCTCTTCTTCTATGAGCTTTTTCTTCTCGATCCGTAAAACAATTAGATTAACAAGCAGAAGTAAAACCGAGGCACAGATCCATATCAAACCAAGCGAAATAATCGACTCACCCATCCCGGGAGCCATATCGTCAAGATAATGCCCAAAGAAGAGCACCGCCAACCCGCATACTATAAAAAACAGCCACGCCCTAATTATGCGCCTGATGCCAGCTATTTTTGCTTCTCTTGACACTTTATTTCAACTCTTCATACATCTTCAAAGCGTAGCGGTCGGTCATCCCGGCGATAAAATCACATATAATATTTTCCACCGGTTCTTTCCCCAACCGTAATTTGTACTTACCGTGCAGCTTCTGCGGATCGGCTTTGTATCTGTCAAAAAGGGTTTCTAATATTATTCTCGCTTTGGCCGCATTCTCCACCATCCGCGGATGACGGTACATCTCTTTCTTTAAAAACTCTTTGAGCTGAATCAAATTGTTACCCAGATTTTCAGAAAAGGCAATCAACTTAACTTTTGATCGTCTGACATCATCAATACTGCTAATATCAAAATTAGTGATATTAACTGCCGACTGATTGATCAAATCGGTTACCTGCCTGTCAACCAGCTGCCGTATGATCGAATGATGGTGATATTTTCTGGGTAATTCAGGATTGGTCCTGATAGATTTTTCTTTCGCCTCGGCCACAATGGGAACATCGTCCAAATTTCCCCAGTTCAAAATCTCCGATGATAAACCATCGTCGACATCATGACTGTTGTACGCTATCGAATCGGCCAGATCGACCAATGAAGCCTCAAGTGTCGGTCGTTCGTCAGGTGGAAAAATATCGGGACTTAACGGCTCGGCGGTTGACTCATGCTTAACAATGCCTTCACGGACTTCATAAGTCAGATTCAAACCAGAATAATCTTCATACCGCCGTTCAAGCACATCAACCACCCGCAATGATTGACGATTATGATTAAACCCGCCAAAACCTTTCATCAATTCATCTAAAACATCTTCACCCGAATGACCAAACGGCGTGTGTCCCAGATCATGCACACAGGCGATAGCTTCCGACAGATCTTCATTAAGTCCCAATGCCCGTGCAATGGTCCTGCTTATCTGCGCTACCTCAATCGTATGCGTTAATCTGGTACGATAATGATCTCCCTCATGGTTAACAAACACCTGCGTCTTGTATTCCATTCTGCGAAAAGCGGCACAATGAACCACCCGGTCGCGGTCACGTTGAAAAGCTGTCCGCATTGGATGTTCCTTTATCGGATACTGTCGACCGCGCGTTTGCGACGAAAACGAGGCGTACGGCGCCAGAAGATTTTCCTCGAATCTACCAATTCTATC
>JAUVBC010000168.1 GCA_030591405.1 Candidatus Zixiibacteriota bacterium | reverse complement strand
TCACCATCCAATTCATGGCCCAGAGCAAGTTGAAGTTTCACTTGTCCCAGCGAATCAAAGTAGTCGGACTCATCGGCCAACTGTTGGAAATAATTTGTCCCCTGTTCAATACGATTAAGAAAATAACTGCACTCACCGGCCCGAAAAATAGCTTTATACTTGTCATCCAGTTCTGGTTCCAAATCAAGTATTTTCAGATAACTGGCAAGGGCATCTTTAAATTTGAATCTGGTGAAATAGCCGTCAGCGATATAGCTTTGGGCGATAAGTTTCTCATTTCCCTCACCAAGAGAATCAACTATTGATTCAAAAAAGGTTCGCGCTTTTTCATAATCCTTATTTTCGTAATAATACTCTCCAAGCGACATGGCAGCATCACCTTTAATCGCTTCATCTTCACTTTCCTCAAACATCTTTTCAAAAAGCGTCATAGCTTCAGCTTCATCGCCCAATTTTAATTTTGTTTTGGCGAGATATACACGGACTTCCTTAATATATTGAAATTCAGGGAAATCGGCCAAAAGTTCCCGGAACCGTTTTTCGGCAGTACTATAATTATCTGTGTAATAATATGAGATTCCGTTCACATACAAAGCATCATCATACCATTTGGAATGGGGATATTTCTCAAGAACCTTGCCCGATTTTTCTATCGCCTTATTATATGAGGCCTTATTAATAACCGGTCTGCTCCCTTTACTTTCTTTTCTTTTTGATTCCGCTTCATTAAAAGATTTTCGGGCAAGATAAAAAGTATTGTAATAGACGCATCCGGAACCAAGGGTCAAAAAAACCAGCAGTAACTGGATGGCGATTATTTTGCTAAACCGATTCATAACTGTAATTTTGAATATATCCATTTTTTAAGCCTGCATCATAAAAGGCATCTGTTGCCTGTTGAAATTCTTCGGTGCTCAAACGCCTGTTAATAATTTTGTCATCAATCGCCTTATAGGCCGGAAAATACTGACTCATCAGTGAAACATATATCTCATCTGAAACATCGTTGGCCAGAAAATTAAATATCCCATCAGAGCCGGAAAGTAAACCCGGCAAAACCAGATGCCTGACTATTATACCTGATTCGGCCCGGCCATTTTCATTAAATTTTAAGCTCCCGACTTGATTAAACATCTCATTTATAGCTGATCGGTTTGTCGCCACATAATTTTCACAACCTGAATATTTTTTGGCGATCTTATCATCATTATATCGCATATCCACAAGATACACATCTATTATACCATTTAATAAGCTTAAAACCTCAACTTTTGCATACCCGGAACAATTATATACAATCGGAAGATCAAGTCCGTCAAGTTTGGCCCGTCCCAACGCTTTGAGAATCATTGGAATCATATGATCCGGAGTCACAAAATTGATATTCTCCGCTCCGCGCTCTTGAAGATTCAGCATCATTTTGGCCAGTTCGTCGTCAGAAACCACAGAGCCATTGCCAAACTGAGAGATCGGGTAGTTCTGGCAATATTTACAGGAAAGTGAACAGTTTGACAAAAATATCGTCCCGGAACCTCCGCCCAATGATATCGGCGGCTCCTCACCAAAATGCAGATTAAAGCTGGCGATAGACGCTTTTGCGCCGGAATGGCACTCGCCTAATTCACCTTCGAGACGATTCACCCGGCACTCCATCGGGCAAAGCTGGCAATCGGACATCGAATTATATAACATCTCACCGATTTCAATAATTTTGTCCGGGGTGACTTTGTTTCGATTGCTCACTTAGAATCTTCTCTCAATTCTATAATTTGTTCAACGATCTCCGGCATTATCTCACCGGCCAGACCATGAATCGCATAGTCGGCGTAATCTGATAGCGGGGTCGGGTCAAGATTGACCTCAACCAGATATGCCCCGTTTTGTTTGGCCGTTACCGGTAGCGACGACGCCGGATGAACCAATGCTGAAGTTCCAATCGAGAAAAACAGCTCAGCCCGTTCCGAAGCGGCAAAGGCCCTATTTATAACATCGGCCGGAAGCATCTCGCCAAACCAGACAACATCCGGGCGTATTTTCCCGCCGCATTGACAAAACGGCAATTCGCCGTCGTCAATATTTATCTCACCCTCATACGGCCGGGAACAATCGAGGCATTTGTTTAGTGAGATATTACCATGAACTTCGTAGATATTTTTTGAACCGGCCATTCTGTGGAGGCCATCAACATTCTGGGTGATCAGAGAGAAATCGTCATATAGACTTTCCATCTCAACCAGTGCATGATGAGCCGGATTCGGTCCGACCTCGCTCATTATCTGCCGCCGCCAGAGATACCATTCCCAGACAAGTTTCGGGTTACTCATGAAGGCATCAACCGTCGCTAATTCTTCAGGTTTGAATTTATTCCAAATTCCGCCTTCGCCCCTGAACGTCGGCACCCCCGATTCGGCCGATATACCGGCACCGGTTAAAATCGCCACCTTTTTGGCATTCTTGAGAATACCTTTGAAATCATCCGGAAATTTTATCATACTGCCGGATAAGATACGAAATTTCGGCCTTAGAGGAAACAGGAATTTATAAATTGATTGCTTTGAAGGTTTATTCTGGAGAGATGTTATTTTTCTTCCGCGTCGCTGACGCTGTCAACGATAACTGGTCGTGGACCTATTTCTTTCAATATAGAATCTGAAATAATAAATGGGGATATTGATATTGAAGGTTTTGGAATATCTTCAGAATCCATACCGGCTTGGGATGTTATTTTCAGTCCTGTACTTGAATCAAGAACTAATGTGTTTTCCTTGAGATTTTCAGGTTTTATATAGTACTCTTCGCAAAACAAAGATGTATTTGTGTAGGAATTCTTAAGTTCCTGCCCGTTAGGATCAGCCTCACCAATAGTAATTACATTTAGGTTTATATAGCAAGTGCCGCTTCTAATTACCTTATAAGTGGCAGAAAGAGTATAAGTTTCCCCCATGTCTAATTTCCCGGTAATCAATGTATCTCCTGAAATATACTCCTGAGCCCAAAAAACCACTATTCTTGCTGTTGCACCAGCATTGTCATTATCAATATATTGCGTTTTCTCATTGAATGAAAAAGATACCGTAACGGTAAATTCTTTGCCTAATTCAGGTTCGGGCTCAATTTGATACGAATAGTCAATATTTTTCTCTGAGATAGTAATGCCAGATCCAAAAGATAACCCGGCCAATAGCAAGATTGCCGCTATTAAAATTAAAAATAAAATTTGTTTCATTTCTTGTCTCAACTATTTCTTATTTACCAATTTTCAATTGATATTCAGGGATTCCGGGGCCACTCTCATAGAAAACGGTATCGTCACCATCAACAACAAAACCTTTTTTGCGATCTGTATTCGGCTTATTCGATTTATCCCAACCGTCAATTAAAATAACAGTTGGTTTCTCTGTATTTGGTGGCATTCTATTATCTCGGCTGTCATTATACATCTCCTTGCACATTTCTATTTTGGGATAACAAACCAGACGTGATTCCGAAATTATCTTATATGTCACGGTTCGTGAATAGGTAGTATCATATTTTATTCCCGCCCACCATACCGAATCGCCAAATATTAATTCCTGCTGAGGTTCGACAACAAATTGTACTCGAGCAATAACCTCACTGTAACGTTCATCAAGAAATCTTTGCCAAATTGTATCATTCTCTTTATGTAATACAAAGCTCCATGTTACGCACAGAAGGTCACCCAGTTTTTCAGGTTTTGCGATAATTTTATATTCAATCTCCATATTACGAGTTGGCAACTCAGGCTGTGTTGAATATGCATTTACAAATAGCAATATCATTGCCGCCGTTATTAGCTGCCAAGATATTCCAAATTCTATTCTCATACTCATTCCCCGATTTGGCTAATAATAAATAAAACATAATCATTTTAGTTATTTATATTACAACAGAATAGTTAATTCCTTCCCAAATTCGGAAAATCTTTGCCATTTTATCTTTACACAAAACAAATTAATTGTTTGTGGCTGAAATTTAATTTTGATAAATTAGCGTTATGACAAAAAAAGTTTTATTCTCGATTTTGGTTTTTCTGATGTTTGTTACCCTATTGGAAGTAACAGCACGGTTTTTTGAAACATCACTTGTAAAATTTCAGGATAACAGTAATAAAGATCGCGGCTGGCAGACCGAATTTTTTAGCTCATATTTTGACTGGCACCAGTCGGACCCTGACTTGTTATGGCGCTTTTTGCCGAATCTGGCCAACAAACTTATTCAGACCAACTCCGATGGTATTCTTGGTGGAGAGATTCCAAAAGAGAAACGGGCCGAAACAATTCGTGTCCTCATACTTGGAGATTCCTCGCCGGTCGGACTCGGTCTGGAAACACGCGACCATGCTTTCGATTCTATCTTAAAATATATGCTCAGAAATGAGTATCTCGGAAAGCGGAATTTCGAAATAATCAACGGAGCCGTTTCAGGATATACCAGCGAACAGATAAGAAAATATCTGGAACTAAAAGGCCGTGCGTTGGAACCTGATATTATTATTTTGTACTGCGGCAATAATGATGCCTCGATCTCCGGATATTACACCGATCGCGAGATTATGGCGAGGCAGCTTCTAAAAACACCTCGCCGCTTCCTTTCGACTTTTGCTTTTTATCGGATTATTAAAAATATTATTACTACTCAAACCGGGACTGACCAGTCGGTCGAATCAGACCGACCGTTGCAGATCAGAGTTCCGGCAGAGCAGTATGGTGAAAACCTATCCGATATCGCCGAGTTGTGCCGGGAGATAGATTGCTCGCTAATCATCCTGAAGCCGCCGGTTCCGCTCATCTGGCCGGCCGGTTTGCAGTTTAAGGTTTTCACTCATCTGACTGGTGGGGATGGGGAACTGATTTTCCCGGAACAGATGTCAAATATTATTGGAAGAGACTTATTGTACTGTGTGGAC
This sequence comes from Candidatus Zixiibacteriota bacterium, assembly GCA_030591405.1. Taxonomy (GTDB): domain Bacteria; phylum Zixibacteria; class MSB-5A5; order GN15; family PGXB01; genus JAAERC01. Next base: position 737 of record JAUVBC010000168.1, on the reverse strand, counting down.
AAAAACGAGTTTACAAAGATATTTGGAACCGGTGATTTTTTTGCAGAGCATGTTCTCGGCTCAGCCTATAATGATTCAATGCCGAACGAAAAAGCGATCGAGTATTATTCAAACAAGCTTCTTAAAGATGAAAAAAATCATCTGCTATATAACAACATGGGGGTCTCATTCTGGAAAAGTGGTTTGTACTTTGAGGCTGATTATAGTTTTAGAGCAGCCCGCGCCTTGTATCTAAGTGAACATAAAGAAGACAGCAGTCTTATAATGTCAGCTGCCGGTGTACCATATCTTTATAATATTGGAGTTAATCTGATATCACAATCGGGCAAAGGTATCGAAATTCTAAAAGACTCATCACAGACTGCCTTTGCCTATCTTGATTCGGCCTTGCAGTATGATTATTTTTCACTACGAATAAAAAATGCTTACCTGCAACAGATAGACCAGCTATCGGAATATGAGAATGTTACGGCGATAGATCTTCCGGCAATATTCAGGGATCAGGGCGGCGAGCAACTGTTTATCGACCACTGCCACCCGACTTTTAAGGGGCATTACATTATTGCCGAAGAGATATTGAAGATCTTCAAATCAGAATTTCGATTATAGCTGATCTATTGTCCGGCGGTAACTATTTGATTTTGATCGACAAAAAACCGGGGCGGCATTGTCTTTGGATCACCGGCAAAAAGCAAGAAACTGATTTCTAATGGCTCACCCTTTTTCAACTGTAAATT
>JAUVBC010000293.1 GCA_030591405.1 Candidatus Zixiibacteriota bacterium | reverse complement strand
TCTTCATGGAGAAACTAACTTTAAGTAAGACAGGGGAAATGTCGAAAATTATAATGTCGGGTATTCTATTAAATGCGGTGCCGATTCTGTTTGATGATTTTGAAATAGACAGAGAAAACAATTTAGCAACACTCATCGAGGCTTAGGAGGTCAGCATGGACGAAGAAAAAAAATTGGATCTTACTGAAAACTCTTTGAAGGTCCTCGAACGGCGTTACCTGAAAAAGGATGAACAGGGTAAGATCGCCGAGACACCGGAAGAAATGTTTCGCCGGGTCGCCACGGCAATAGCGGCACCGGAGAGAAATTTCCGGGCGACTGCGGTGGAGATTAAAACGCTGGAAGATGATTTTTATGAACTAATGTCGACTTTGAATTTTATGCCGAATTCACCGACCCTGATGAATGCCGGAAGGCCGCTGGGACAGCTCTCAGCCTGTTTTGTTCTGCCGATAGAAGATTCAATGGAATCGATTTTCACTGCCGTCAAGGATACGGCGATGATTCATAAATCAGGCGGCGGGACCGGGTTTGCCTTTTCTCGGCTCCGTCCAAGTAATGCGGTGGTTGCCTCGACTTCCGGAGTGGCTTCAGGTCCGATATCATTTATGAGGGTGATTAACTCGGCCACTGAAGCGGTGAAGCAGGGCGGTACCAGACGCGGTGCCAATATGGGTGTACTGCGGGTAGATCATCCCGATATTCTCGATTTTATCTCCTGCAAAGATGATTTGAAAGAATTAACCAATTTTAATATTTCGGTAGCGTTAACCGACTCCTTTATGCGGGCTGTTGCCGAAGATGGCTTTTATGAATTGGTTGACCCGAGAACCGGTGCGGCATATACAAAAGATGGTAAGCCGGCTCATCTGAAAGCGCGTGAAGTGATGGAAAAGATTGTTAATCACGCTCATCAAACCGGCGAACCGGGAGTGATGTTTATTGATCGGATGAACGACGGCAACCCGGTTTCCAGGGTAGGCTTATATGAATCGACCAACCCTTGTGGTGAACAGCCGCTTTTGCCTTATGAAAGTTGTAATCTTGGTTCTATCAATTTAAATAAAATGGTCAAAGCTGTGGTTGATCTTGATTCCGCGGAATTGTCTCGCTATGAAATCGACTGGGAAAAGCTGGATGAAACAGTCAGACATTGTGTCCATTTCCTTGATAATGTAATTGAAGCCAATCGTTACCCGCTCCCGGAAATTGATTTTAATACCAAACAGAATCGCAAAATCGGACTCGGTGTCATGGGCTGGGCCGATCTGCTGGTTTTGCTCGGAATTCCTTATGATTCGGACGAGGCTCTTCAATTGGCCGAAAAGGTTATGTCACGGATCAATGAAACCGGACATGCCGAATCATGTCGCTTGGGCGAGGCGCGAGGTGTCTTCCCCAATTGGGAAAAATCGTTCTTCCGCAGGGGCGGCAATGATGCCAAAATGAGAAATTCGACCGTTACTACTATTGCTCCAACCGGGACAATTTCAATTATCGCCGGTTGTTCATCAGGCATTGAACCGTATTTCGCAATTTCCTATGTCAGAAATGTGATGGATAACGATAAACTGCTTGAGGTGAATCCTCATTTTGAGAGAGTCGCCCGTGCTCGTGGATTTTATTCAGAAGAACTGATGGGGAAAATTGCCGAAAAAGGAACGATCGCTCATTTTGATGAGATTCCTGATGACGTCAAAAGGATTTTTGTGACCTCGCATGATGTCAAACCTGAGTGGCATGTCAAAATGCAGGCGGCATTCCAGAAATATACCGACAATGCTGTTTCTAAGACAATTAATCTATCTAAAAATGCTACCGTTGATGATGTGCGAGATGCTTATATGCAGGCTTTTGATCTTGGTTGTAAAGGTATTACCATTTATCGCGATGGCAGTCGCGCGGAACAGGTATTGTCAACCGGTTCCACCAAAGATGAAAAATCAAAAGTGTCAGAGATTTCTGCTAAAATCAAGGGCCGGCCGGATACGCTGCAGGGATTTACTCAGAAAATAAAAACCGGATATGGGACATTATATGTCACCGTCAATATGGTTGACGATAAACCGTTTGAGGTTTTTGCCCAAATCGGCAAATCCGGATATTCGACTATGGCTGACACCGAGGCAATCTGCCGTTTGATATCGCTCGCTTTTCGTTCCGGTATTCCGGTGAGCAAGGTTATTAAGCAAATTAAAGGAATCGGCGGTTCATCGCCAGTTTTCGGAAACGGCGGACTGATTTCCTCGATCCCTGATGCCATCGCTCAGGTTTTACATAGCAATTTTGGCAATGGTAAGGAACTGTCCAAAGGTTTGGATATGTCCGAGGAATTTTGCCCCGATTGCGGCAGCCGAATTGAACATGAAGGCGGCTGCAATGTTTGCCGAAGTTGCGGCTATTCCAAATGCTAAAATTGCCGATATAAATTTTGAGAGGGTAAAATAATTTGCCCTCTCAGAATAATTATGGCACAAGCAGATTACATACCGGCAGGAAGAACATCCAGGATTGTCCAGGGTGATATTGAGATACAAATTCAAACCGAATTTGCTGCCAGACCATCCCCAAGAATAACTACTTCAATTTTTTCCAAGGGGCAGGTTATGCATAAGGTTGAACAGGAACTCAAAGGCCAGATAACATCTTTTGAAGATAAAATCCGCATTGAGGACAAACTGAGAAAGCAACATTTTGAGGTTTTAAAAACACTCAAAGATGAAAAAAAGCTGCAATCATTTCTAAGCACCACCGCTATCAAAGAGGGGGGAGGCAATTCGGTCTCTCGTCGGATAAAAGACATCAATGGTGTGGAGCGCGTTTTCTATATAAACAACGAGGGTGAATTTTCATCCGATCAAATCTCCAAAGAGTTTAAAAAGAAGTATTCGGTAATTTCAAAAAGCATGCTGGAGATTTTGAATATTTTTGGTCTGCTTCCCAATGGTGAACGGGAAAAAGGCGTCTATGAGGTGGAATCGGAAAGACTTTATCTCGCCTCTTGCGGTCAGGAGTGTTATTTTATCCTGACCACCCCATCTACAACCAATATTAGTTTCGAATCAGAGATTCGTCAGGCCATCCTGAAATAATACCATTTTTTTATCCTGATTTTTATAAAAAAGAAGGAGAGGAAAATGCGATTTGAAAAAACTCCTCAATAATACGTTAAAGGGCTTTTATAACCGCTTCTGACTTTTTGCTTTCGCTGCCATTTAAAAAATGGGTCACGGCGTTTGCGCAGCCAGATAGAGATGACCTTCATCATTGAGTTGTTAGAGATTTTTCAATTCCATTCCTCTCCAACATTTCTACCATAAGTTACGACATCAAGAATGTTTTGTAAACAGTTTTTTCGCTCTTGATAATAATTAATTATT